>JAJZGN010000057.1 GCA_021798435.1 bacterium
GACCGGCCCCCGCGCCGGCCCGGAGCGTCCGGCTCAAACCTCCTTGAACTCGGCGTCCACCACGTCGCCGTCGCCGCCCTCAGCCCCTCCCGCCGCGCCCGCGGGCGGAATGTCATCCGCCGGAGCTGCGCCGTCCGGAGCGGATCCCGGTGTGCTCTGAGAGTAGATCGCCTCACCGATCTTCTGCAGCGCCTGGGTGAGCTCCTGCTCCCCCGACTGCATGTCCCCGGCGTTGTTGGCGGCCACCGCAGACTTGAGGGTGTCCACCTTCTGGTTCACGTCGTCCCGGATCTCCGAGCTGACCTTCTCGCCATGCTCTCGAAGAGTCTTCTCCGCCTGGTAGACGAGGGTCTCGCAGCGGTTCTTGAGGGCCACCTCATCCGCCCGCCGCTTGTCCTCGTCGGCGTGAGCCTCAGCCTCCTTGACCATCCGCTCCACCTCCTCCTTCTGGAGGGTGGTCGACCCGGTGATGGTGACCTTCTGCTCCCGCCCGGTGCCGCGGTCCTTGGCGGTCACATTGAGGATGCCGTTGGCGTCGATGTCAAAGGTGACCTCAATCTGAGGCAGTCCTCGGGGAGCCGGAGGGATGCCATCCAGCATGAAGCGCCCTAGGGTGCGGTTGTCCCGGGCCAACGGACGCTCCCCCTGGAGGACCACGATCTCCACCGAAGGCTGACCATCCGCGGCAGTGGAGAAGACCTGGCTCTTGCTGGTGGGGATCGTGGTGTTGCGCTCGATCAGCCGGGTGTTGACCTCCCCCTCGGTCATGATCCCCAGGGAGAGCGGGGTCACGTCCAGGAGCAGGACATCCTTGACCTCACCCTTGAGAACCCCGGCCTGGATGGCCGCGCCCACCGCCACCACCTCGTCGGGGTTGACGCCCCGGTGCGGCTCCTTGCCCGCCATCTGCTTGACCAGCTCCTGGATCACCGGCATCCGGGTGGAGCCGCCGACAAGGATCACCTCGTCCAGGTCGGAAACCGCCATATTGGCGTCCTTCAGTGCGGACTCGAAGGGCGCCCGGCAGCGCGCCGTGAGGTCCTCGGTCAGCTGCTCGAACTTGGCCCGAGACAGCTTGAGGTCCAGGTGCTTGGGACCGTTCTGGTCCGCGGTGATGAAGGGAAGGTTGATCTGGGTCTCCTGGCGCTGGGACAGCTCAACCTTGGCCTTCTCGGCGGCCTCGGTGAGCCGCTGGAGGGCCTGACGGTCACCCTTCAGGTCGATCCCCTGGTCGCGGCGGAACTCCTCCGCCATCCAGTCGACGATCCGCCGGTCGTAGTCGTCCCCACCCAGGTGGGTGTCCCCATTTGTGGACTTGACCTCGAACACGCCCTCGCCAACCTCGAGAATGGAGACATCGAAGGTGCCGCCACCGAGGTCGAAGACCAGGATCTTCTCCGACTCCTTGCGCTCCAGCCCGTAGGCCAGGGAGGCGGCGGTCGGCTCATTGATGATGCGAAGGACGTTGAGGCCCGCAATCTGGCCGGCGTTCTTGGTAGCCTGCCGCTGGGCGTCGTTGAAATAGGCCGGAACTGTGATCACGGCGTCGGTGACCTTCTCTCCCAGGTAGGTCTCGGCGTCGGCCTTCAACTTCTGCAGCACCATGGCTGAGATCTGCTCTGGGGTGTAGCTCGTCCCCTCCACCTGGACCTCGGCCCGACCGTCCTTGCCCGCCACCACCTGGTAGGGGACGATCTTGCGCTCCGCCTCGACCTCGTTGAAGAGGCGGCCCATGAAGCGCTTGATGGAATAGACGGTGTTCTCGGGGTTCACAGCGGCCTGCCGCCGAGCCAGCTGGCCCACCAGCCGCTCCCCGTCCTTGGTGAAGGCGACCACCGAGGGGGTCGTCCGCCCGCCCTCGCTGTTGGGGATGACGACCGGCTCGCCACCTTCCATGACGGCCACCACCGAGTTGGTCGTGCCGAGGTCGATTCCTACGGTCTTGGCCATGAAGTTGAGTTACCTCCGTGCGTTGGGGTCGGGGGCCGCCGGGCGGCCCGCCCGCCACCATTACCCTACCGCAGAGGGGGCGCCCCCAAACCGCAACTCCGATTTGGGGCCTCGCGCTGGACCCCCAATTGCCGGATGATGAAGCGCAATGGGCACCAAGGAAGGACGTCACCTGGCGTCCCCGGCCACCCTCTTGCTCGTGCTTCTGCTGATCATTGGCGTGGTCCTCACGGTGACCGGCCCCACCGCTCCGGTCCAGGCGAACGGACTGGGAATCACCCCATCCACGGTGCTGCTCTTGGACCAGAGCGGACTGAGCGTCGCCGCACCGCAGGGTCGAGCCCTGGTGGGCGAAGGCCGGGCCCTCCAGGTGGCCCGAGGCCAGGGGATCCAGGACCTGCCGAAGTCCGCATTCCTGGCGCTCGCCAGCCAGGCCCGAGGAGGCAGCGTGGGAGCGCGGCCGCGCCTTTGCTGGGTGGTGCTGCTCCAGGCGGGCGCTGATCCCTTCGGCAACCTCCCGGCCCCCGGCCAAATCACCCTCTACGCGGTCGTCGTGGACGCTCGCAGCGGACACTTCCTGACCGCGGTCGTAGCGTTCCAGGGCCCGGCCCACTCCGGGGTGGGCTCGGAGTAGCCACGACCGTCCCGTCCGCTCGCCGACCCGGCCCAGGAAGGGAGAGCGCCGGCGGAATTAGCGCCGGCCTCTGGCTGGTGCTCGCGGTCATGGCGCTAGGGGCGATCGTCCTCTCCCCGGTCCCCACCTTGGCGGCCTCGTTCCAGGCGCAGCGGCCACCTCCCGGCCCCCTCCCCTGGCTCAGCGTCCGGAGTGGCCAGATAGTCAACAGCCAGGGGAAGACGGTGATCCTCCGGGGGTTCAATGACGACGCCCTGCTCCAGCGCGGCAGTGCGCCGCTGCCCCCTCCCCTCACCATGGGGGACGCCCTCCTGATGCGCGCCCAGGGGTTCGACGTGGTCCGGATCCCGGTTTCCTGGTCCCTTCTGGAGCCCCAACCGGGGTTCTTCAGCCGGAGCTACCTGAGGAAGGTGCAGGCCATGGTGGACCTCTGTGCACGCGCCGGGCTTTACACCGTCCTCGACCTTCACACCGAAGACTTCGGCGTGGCCTTCGGGGGAAGCGGAGCACCCCGCTGGCTCACCCTTCCAGCCCTTCCCGACTGGCACTTCCCCGGGGTCCCGAGCGCCTGGCAGCGGCACCTCTCGCCGGCCGTGAACGCCGACCTGGCGTTCTTCTGGCTCTACCCCAACTGGCAGCGGCTCTACTGGCAGGCCTGGCGGGTGCTGGCGAGGCCCCTCGCCGGCGACTCCGCCGTCGCCGGATTCGACCTCTACAACGAGCCCCACCCCCTGCCCGTGCCCCCGGGGATCTTCGGGCCCCGGATCCTCTTCCCTTTCTACGCGACCGGGATCCAGGAGATCGCCCAGGTGGACCCCAACCACCTCTTCATCATCGAGGGCAACCTGTTCGGGGACCTGCCGACCAAGGTTGACCCCCTGCGGTCCCCCGACCTCGTGTACTCCACCCATCTGTATGCCGGCAGCCTGATCGGAGGCTCCTTCCACGGCGCGTCCTCCCCACTCCGCTCCGAGCTGACCCAGGGCCTCTCCGAGGCCGCCCAGATTCCAGCCGCCTACTGGACCGGCGAGCTGGGGATCGACCACCGCCTCCGTGGAGCCACGGCCTGGGCCCTGGCTGAGATCGCGCTCTCCAACCAGTACCGGACCGGTTGGGCCTGGTGGCAGTGGGACGACCCCACCGGTTGGGGGGTGCGCACGGGCCGAGGGCCTGTCGACCAGGCCTGGCTAGACACCCTCTCGCAGCCCTACGTCCAGGTGGCGCCGGGCCGGCTCGTGTCGATGTCCTACTCCACCTCGCGGCGGGTACTCACCGTGAGCGTGGCAGGGGTCCCGCTCAGAGCCGTGGCCGAGGTCGCCTGGCCTGCCAGCCTCCCTCACCCACACCTCATCGGCGGCTGCGCAGAGCTCGTAGGCACCTACCCCGGTGGGGTAAGGGTCCGGATCTCGGCCCCGGCCTGCACCATCACCCTGGCGGCGTGACCACGGCCACCGCCGCCCCGCTCGCCAGGCTGTCTCGGCAGGCATCCAGGACGGCCAGGTTGGCGGCGGCTTCGCGGGCCGAGGTGAGCGGTTCCTCCAGGGTCCTGACCTTCTTCATGAAGTGCTCCGTCATCTCCTGGTAGGGGTCCGCCTCCGAGGTCTCGAGCCGCTCCTCGGCATCCCCCGGCGACCGCTCCAGGAACAGCGGTACTCGCTGCCCCTTCCAGGCGGTGAAGGGAAGCGGGATCAGAAGCGCGCCGTCACCTCCCTCCACGCGGAGCCACTGGCTCTCACCGCGCTCGAAGGCGCAGCTGAGAGCTGCCGAGCCGGCCTCTCCGAAGTCCAAGAGTAGATCGCAGCGGACATCCACGCCGTGCCCGGTCCGGGCCAGGGCCTGCGCTCGGAGCGGCTCCGCCCCGAACACCTGCCGGCTGGCGCTGACCAGGTAGGTCCCGAGGTCATAAAGCGCGCCCCCTCCCAGCTCGGCCCGCCAGCGGTAGTCGTCCCCGGAGGCCAGGGGGAAGGCGAAGCTGCCCCCCACATGCCGCGGTTCACCGATCACCCCAGAGCGGAGGAGCCGGAGGGCCTCCTCCCAGCGAGGGTGGTAGCGGTACATCAGGGCCTCGCCGAGGACGCGACGGTGGGTGCGCGCCGCCCGACCCATGGCCAGAGCCTCTCCTGAGGTCAGTGCCAGCGGCTTCTCGCACAGGACGTGCTTTCCCGCCGCGAGTGCCCGAAGTGCCCAGGGTAAGTGCAGGGAGTTGGGGAGCGGCAGGTAGATGCAGTCGACGGCCGCGGCCAGGACCGCCTCGTAGCTGGGATGGACCTCCGGAATCCCCAACTCCCGGGCCATCTCCTGGCCCCGTCCGAGGTCGCGGCTGGCGACGGCGACTACCTCCCCCCCGGCGGCGCGGATCGCGGGCACGACCGCGGTCCGGGCGATCCGGGCCGCGCCCAGGATCCCCCAGCGGAGGGGGATGCTCAGATCCTGACCTGCTGCGGACCGCCGCTGGCTGCGCGCATCGCCGCCTCCATGATGGCGACATTTCGCCGAGCCGCCTCCGGCGTGACCGCCAGCGGCTCCCGGGCCAGCAGGTGGCCCGCCAGGTTCCTGTAGAAGGCCTGGGGCGGAGCGGGAGGAAGGGCCACCCTCTGATCGTGACTGCGCCCGGCCGGTCCCGGCTGCAGCAGGTGGAGCTCGCAGGGCAGGTCGGCGACCGGCACCTGGACCTCCGAGAACCCGGTCGGGGTGGCCTCCAGCCGGCTCTCCTCTCGCCAGAGTCCGATCGCGGCCCCCTCGGTTCCCAGGAGGTACCACTTCGGCTTGCGAGCGGCGGCGATGTCGGAGTGGATGAACTCAGCGCTGGCACCGTCATCGAAGGTCATCCGGAGCACGAAGTGGTCGTCGTTGGTCACATCCAACCAGATCAGCTTCTGGCTCGTGGCGCTCACCTCGACAACCCGCCCGGGGAGGAGCTGGAGGATCCAGTCGAGATAGTGCGCCCCCCAGTCGAAGATCACGCCTCCGCTCACGCTGGACTCGGAGTGCCAGAAGTGGCAGGGGTGCTCGAAGCCGCCGACGAAGGCCTCGAGGTGGAACACCCTCCCCAGCTGGCCGGTCTCCACCAGCTCACGAAGTGCCATGAAGTCCGGATCCCAGCGGCGACTCTGGTAGACGGTGAGGGTGCGGTCGGCGCCGGCCGCCGCCTCCAGGAGCCTGTCAGCCTCCGCCACTGTGAGGCAGAACGGCTTCTCCACCACGACGTGCCGGCCCGCCTCGAGGGCCCGCAGAGCGAGGGAGAAGTGGGTGTTCGGGGGAGTGGAGATCACCACCGCTCCCACCGCGGGGTTCGCCAGGAGCTCCTCCAGGCCCGTGGCCGGGTCCGCGGAGGGGGCCAGTTCGACGGCTGTCCTCAACCGCGCTGGAGAGTGGTCTGCGACCGCGGCCACCCTGAGGCCCGGGACCGCGGAGATGGCGGCGAGGTGTTCGGGACCGATGGCCCCGAAGCCCAGGAGTCCGACCCCGACCGGCGCACCCTCGGAGCGGCCGGCGGCGTGGCGCACCCCGCGGTAGAGCAGATCCTGGACCGCTGGAGACTGAAAGGTGGCGGCAGCACCACCCAGGCCGAAGTGCACCACCCGTCCGGAACCAGCACGCCGAACCAGCGCTAGGGGCCGCCGTCCCGAGCGCCAGGTGGTGCTGAGCAGGACCTCGGCCTCGGGGCCGAGCTCGCCGGCATCCTCGACCGCGAAGCCGGAGTCGAGGACCGTGAACGAGGCCGGCGACCTCCGGGTTATGTCGTGGTCCGAGCGCTCGACGTCCACGACCAGCTCGCCGGCCGGGAGTCGGTCCGCGGCTCGGCCGATGAGCGGGCCCAGCCGGGACCCCCGGCTCCAGTTGGAGCTGGTGCAGTGGAGCGACACCAGGCCCCCGCCCGAGGTCAGGAAGTCCGCGATCCCGGCCTCGGCAGCCCCACCCAGGGCTCCTGACGGGTCGTGGGCCACCACCACATCGGCCCTATCCAGGCCGACGAGATCCTCGGGGGTCCCGATGACCCTGGTCTCGACCTCGTGGGTCTCGCGGAGATAGGAGAGCCAGGGCTCCATGGCCGCCAGCTCCGGCCCTGACGCCATTACCAGTGCGCGAATCAAGTGCCGATTCTCCCGATGGCTGTCCCGCCTCACTCTAACCCACTTAGCCACTAAGAGAGCGGCCGGCGGCTCAGGCCCGGCGCCGCCCCGTGTGGAGGGCCACGATCCCCAGGGTCATGCGCTGATAGCTCACCCTCTCGAATCCGGCGTCCCGCAGCCACCCCGCGACCACTTCTGGGCCGGGAAACGAGGAGATCGAGGAGGTGAGGTACCGGTAGGCGCCCGACCTTCCCAGGAGCAGCATCGCCATTCGGGGGATCACGAGCCGGCTGTACTGGCGGTAGAGGGGCCGCATCAACCCCCTGGGGGTGCTGAATTCCAGGATCACCACCCGCCCCCCCGGACGCAATACCCGCCAGGCCTCGCGCAGCGCCCGCTCGTGATCGGCGATGTTGCGCAGCCCGAAGGCCATGGTCACAGCATCGAAGGTCAGGTCCGCGACTGGCAACTCCAGCGCGTCGCCGACCCTGAACTCGACCTCCGGGACCGCCCGGGCCGCCAGCGAGAGCATCTCCTCAGTGATGTCCAGGCCGAGGACCGCGCCCGTCGGACCCACCCGGCGCCAGAGCAACCGCGCCAGCGCCCCGGTCCCGGTGCAGACGTCGAGGGCCCTCCCGCCCCGGGGCAGCCGCGTGAGCTGCGCCGCCCGCCGGCGCCACCGGCGGTCCTCCCCCAGGCTGAGGACCGCGTTGAGCAGGTCGTATCGCCCGGCGATCCCGCTGAACATCATCCGCACGGCGGGGGCCTCGGGCCGGCCCGCGGTGGGCAGCGCCTCCTCCCGTGCGCCCCCCGTCACGCGCTGAGCAGGCCATCGGCCGTGCCTCCCTCCGGTGTCGAGGGGCGGGCGGCGCACAGGCAGGTCCGCTCCGCCGGCAGGGCCGCCAGCGCGTCCAGCGCCACCTTGCCCAGCTCCTCAGCCCCCTCGCGGATGATCGCCCGGAGCAACTCGAAGTCCCACTCGGGACGGACTCCCTCCGCGTAGTTCAGCACCATCTCCACGGTCCCGAAGCAGGCCCCGATCTCCCGTGCCAGGTAGACGTCGGGGGTCACCCCCTGACTGATCACGTCACCGCCCAGCCGCGCCAGCGCCGCCACCTCAGCGGCGGTCTCGGCGCGGGGACCCTCCACCGAGGCGTGGATGGCGCGGTTGAAGGCGCGGGTCGCCTTCTCCGCGGCGAAGCGCCGCGACCGCTGCCAGAGCACCTCGCGGATATCGGGGCAGAAGGGCTCCCGCATGGACACCGGGCGGCCGGGGGACAGCCACCCGGACCGCTGCGGGGTGAAGTCGATGAAGTCGTGGGGGATTACCAGATCGCGGGGGTGGAAGTGCTGGGTGATGCTGGCGGCCCCGGACTCGGCCACGATTCGTACCACCCCCGCCTCCCGTAGGGCCCAGAAGAGGGCAAGGCTCCTGTGCTCCCGACCGTGCCGCCCGGGCTCCAGGGAGGTAGCGGGTGCCGGCACCGGGCGCACGAAGATCAAGCGGCGCGGTTCGCCCGCATCGGTTCGCAGGGACAGGAACTCCAGGTCTGGAGTGGACCCGAAGGGGGTGGGGAAGGCGGTGGGTCCCAGCACCACAGAGACCCGGGGGTCGGTACCGGGTAGGGAGGCTGGCTCGGTCCCGGAGCGGCCCAGGAGGGCGTACTCGGCCCGGGGCAGCGGCGCCGCCTGCTCACTGCTTACCACCAGCCGAGTATATGTGGACTGATCGGAAGCTCCCGGGGCCCGCCACGAGCTCCCTGCCCTCCTGCTCCCGCTCAGCCGGGCTCCAGGTGGAACTCCGCCACCACCGGGAAGTGGTCGCTCGCCCGCCTCGCCACCGCGGCCAGCGGCCCCTCCCGTCCGACAACCTGGCAGGCCGAGAGCCGGCCGGCCAGGGCGGGCGTCGCGAACACGTAGTCGATGCGGACTGCCGGGTGGTACGTGGGGCAGGTGAATTCGTCACCCTGCGGGTGCAGCCGTCGCAGGCAATCGACGTACCCGGCGGCGAGCATCCCGCTCACGACCTCTCGGGGCATCATCGCGCCGACCACCATGTCGGTGGCCTCCCCCTTGGGTACGAACTCGACCAGCGGCTGGAGCACCCAGGGGAGGCGGGGCATACCCTCCCTGGCCACGGGCGAGAGGTCCAGCTCGGTCGCTCCGCCGGCCCCGACAGCCGCCTGTCGCCTGGTCGGCACCGGGCCCAGGGTGCCGTACCGCTCCAGGGCACCGGATCGGCGCCATTCAGAAAGGAGAGATAGGAAGCCCGCGGCATCGATTCGCTCGCCCGGCGCCAGCGAGTTGAAGTCGCCCAGGATCAGGTGGCGGTCGGGGTTGCCGCCCCGGGCCTGCTCGCGCACCGCCCCCAGCTCGCGGAGACGGTCCGGCTCCGCCCGGCCGCGGCGCTGGAAGGCGGCGGTGAGGTGGACGGTGTGGATGGCGACCGGCCCGTCCGGGAGCTCGAGGGAGCCCTCCAGGGAGTTGCGCGGGAAGGCCCGCGGATCCTGGTGGTTGCGCCACTCCCGAAGCGGCAGGCGGCTCAGCAGTCCCTGGTGGCGAAACCGAGGGGCCCGTCCGAACACGGCTCGGTAGCCGAGACGGTCGGCGAGGCTGTACATCGGCCTCGGGTCCTCGATCTCCTGAAGTGCGAGGACGTCGGCGTCGAGCGTCTCCACCATCTCCGCGATATCGGCCCAGCGGGTCCCGCCCCCGGAGAGGATGTTGTAGGTGGCGATCCGCAGACGGGTCATGAGGTCGAGCATCCCCCGTTCGGACTGAACAGGCCTCGATTCTAGGCGCCCCCTTTGCGAGGTCATCAGGGCGGATACTGCACGGCATGCGAAAGGGACTCTTCCTGGCGCCTTTCGGGGAGTTCTCCGACCCGCGGCGGGTGGCTGAGCTGGCCTTGACCGCCGAGCGGGCCGGCTGGGACGGTCTCTTTCTCTGGGACCACATCCTGGCCGGCCCGGGGACTCCAATCGCCGACCCCTGGGTGACGCTGGCCGCCGTGGCGGCGCTCACGACACGCCTCCGGATCGGGGCGATGGTCACCCCCGTGGCACGGCGCCGGCCCTGGGTGCTGGCGCGCCAGGCGGCGACCCTCGATCGCCTCTCCGGCGGACGGGTGGTGTTCGGCGTGGGGCTCGGGGACGACGGCTGGAGGGAGTACAGCGCCTTCGGCGAGCTTGAATCCCCGGCCGGCCGAGCGGTGGCGCTGGACGAGGGCCTGGCCATCATTCGGTCCCTCTGGGCCGGGGCGCCGGTCCACCGGGTGGGAACTGTCCACCGGGTTGACGTGCCGGCGTTCCTCCCTCCCCCCCTGCAAGACCCCATCCCCACCTGGGCCGCCTGCCGCTGGCCCCACCGACGACCCCTCCGGCGCGCCGCCGCGCTCGAGGGCTGTTTCCCGATCTTCGGGGGTGGCTGGCCGCCGCCGCCCCCTTCTCCCGACCAGATCAGCAAGGTCAGGACCGCCCTCCTCTCCCTGGGGGGCTCGGCGGACGCCGACCTCGTAGTCACCCACGCCAGCTGGGCCCGGCCTCCGGGTACCGGGGCCGAGCTGAGCCGGTTTGAGGAGGCCGGAGCCACCTGGTGGCTGGAGTGGTTGGGGCCGGAGGGGCTGACTCCGTCCGGCGTCGAGCGGGTGGTTGGCGCCGGTCCTCCTTCGTAATCTGGGAACCGGGCTAGACTCGCGGTCATGGCAGGACTCCGGGCCCGGTGGACGGCGTCGCGGGCGCCCGGCGCCAGGGCACTGCTCGGGCGGCTCG
>JAJZGN010000058.1 GCA_021798435.1 bacterium
CTACTCCGCCCTGACCCTCAGCCTGGGACAGGGCGGAGAGCACCCGCTCTTGGCCCTCTGGTCCAGCCCCAACTTCCACCCCTGGTCGATGAGGGTGGTTGAGCTGGCGGCACTCCTGCTCCTGGCGGCCTACCTGCTGGCGGGCCGCCGGCTGGGCTCGGGTGACGCCCTGATCGGCCTTCTGGCTGCTTCGGCCTCGCTGCTCTGGTCCTTCTACCTCCCTCTGCTGGTGGCCGTGATCGGCATCCAGGTGCCCGTCCTCCTGCAGCTGGCCCCGCTTCCGGTGAGGCGGGCGACGGCCTCCAGAGCCGCCGTCCTCGCGCTCGCCCTTCCGCTCCTCGCCGCCGCCGGGCTGGGAGTCTCCGCGGTCCGGCTTGGCGGCCGGGCGGCCGCCGGGGCGCCGCCGCCCACGGCCCTCGCCTTCCTCCGGACCGAGGCTGGGGTTTGGTACTCCACCCCGGAACTGGGCGACTACCTGGCAGCGGACTTCCCGGCGGGTCGTCGCCTGCTGTGCGTCACCGACCAGGTGGCCGCGGGGGGGGCCCGGATGGCGGCATGCTACCGGCTCGCCCAGCTGACCTCGGGAACTCTCGGCCTGCTCTCCTCGGCCCAGGTGCGGCTGGCGGTCCTGCCGCCCTCGAACCCCGGGGTGGCCTTCCTCCATGCCGAAGGCTGGCGGACCCGGTATCGTGATCAGCTGGTGGTGGTCCTGACCCCTCCTCCGAGCGGGCTCTAAGGTCTGGCCCGTATCCTGGCGGCCGGTCGGGTTGGCACCGGAGGTACAGATGTCCAAGAAGTCGATGGCGGAGCGCCGGCAGGCGCGGGGGCCCGCCGCGGGTGGCAACGGGAGGGGAGCCGCCCGCAGCTCCCAATACCGTCGCCCGAAGAGCTCCAGCCGCCGGCCCTGGGGACTGTTCGCCGCCATCGGGGGGGTGGTGGCGGTCTTCGTGGTGGTGATCCTGGTCGCCGACCTCTCAGGGCAGCCCACGAGCCAGGACACCCAGGTTCTTCCCGCACCGGCCCAGGTGGTCAGCGCGGTGACCCACATCCCCACCGCCAACCTCAACACCGTGGGGAAGGGAGGCGTCAACTTCCCCCCGGCCGCCGTGCCCTCCCCGATCACCCTCACCAGCCAGGGGAAGCCCGAGGTCCTGTATGTGGGAGCCGAGTACTGCCCCTATTGCGCTCTGGAGCGCTGGTCCCTGATTGGGGCGCTGAGCGAGTTCGGCAAGTTCTCCGGTCTCAAAATCATCAGGTCCTCGGCGACAGACGCCGCTGGCCCCAACATTCCCACCTTCACGTTCGCGCATGGGGTGAGCTACTCCAGCCCGTACATCGCCTTCGTGCCGCGGGAGATCTTCAGCAATGTCCCCGACCCCAAGACGACGGTTGGGTACGCCCCGTTCCAGACCCTGACCAAGCAGGAGTTGGCGCTCTTCACCAACCCCAAGCTCGCCAATGGCGGCTTCCCGTTCGTCGACTTCGGGGGCGTGGTGGCGCAGATCGGGTCCGAAAGCGCTGACGCCGGTCCGCATCCGGAGCCGGGCCCTCCCGCGCTCAGCAACCTGAGCTGGCAGCAGGTCGTCCACGACCTCTCCAACCTCAAGTCCAGCCAGGCCCAGATGATCCTCGGCGGGGTCAACTACGACACTGCGGCCATCTGCTCCATCACCGGCAACCGCCCGGGGTCGGTCTGCGACCGTCCGCTGGTGCGGCAGCTGGAGGCGGGTCTCTGAGCAGCGCCAGGGCCCGCCGCCGGGTCCTCCCTCCGGGCGGCGCCGGAGCCCGCCAGGAGGAGGCGGCGGAGGAGCCCGCGCCTGGGAGGGGAGGAGCCATCTGGCTCACGGCCCTCGCCCTCCTGGGGATCGGGGATGCCGGCTATCTCACCGCGGTCCATTACGCGAAGGTGGTCCCGGTCTGCGTCTCCACCGGGATCGTCAACTGCGACAAGGTGGTGACCAGCCAGTTCTCGGTCGTGCCGGGCACCTCCATCCCGATCACCGTGCCCGGGCTGGCCTTCTTTCTGGTGGCCCTGGCCCTGGCCCTGGCCCAGCTCCTCCGGCCCGGGCGCTTGGAGCTGCGCCGGGCGCACTTCGCCTGGGCGTGCCTCGGGCTTCTGTCGGTCTTCTACCTGGTCTTCGTGGAGCTGGTGGAGCTGAAGGCAATCTGCCTCTGGTGCTCCTTCGTCCACCTCGACATCCTCGTGATGCTCCTCACCACCGCCTGGCGGATGCGCCCACCCGAAGAGCTGTCCCCCTCCCACTGACGGTCCTCTGCGAGGACCGCGACCGCAACGTCACCCCGGGGATGGCCCTCGGCACCCTAGACTCTCCGCGCCGCCAGTCTGCATCCACCCAGGAGGCCTTGCGATCTTCCCCAACCTGGTCGCCCACCCTCCAGCCGGCAGGTCTGCGCTGCGGTCCCTCAGTGCGGCCCGACCCCGCTGGGGGCTGGCGATGCCGCTCAGCTACCTCCTGGCGGCGTTCCTCCTCACCCTGCCGCTCTGGCTCGGGAGCCAACCCCTGCTCCTGGGGTACGGCGCCGACTCCGCGATGCACCTCTGGTTCCTCAACTGGTTCCCGTACGCCATCTCGCACGGGCTGAACCCCTTCCAGACCTCAATCGCCACCCATCCGAGCACTGTGAGCCTGCTCTGGAACAACGCCGACCTCGTGCTGGCCCTTCTCGCCTGGCCGCTTTTCCGGCTGCTCCCGGCGGCGGCGGCGATGGACCTTGTCTTCGTCCTCATGATGGCCGCCGCCTCCGCCGCCATGGCCTGGCAGCTCCGGCCCCATGTCCGCCACGCTAGCTCAGCCTGGTTGGGGGGCCTCCTCTTCGGGTTCAGCCCCTTCGCCCTCTCCGAGCTGGCCGCGGGTCATCTCACCTGGGTGTCGACCGCGACCCTACCGCTGGGCTGGTGGGCGGGGGAGCACGCCTGGCGCGCCGCCAGGGACGGGCGGAACCCGGTCCGCTGGGGGATGGCGCTCGGCGGATGGGCCGTCCTGCAGTACTGGGTGAGCAAGGAGCTGCTGGCCACCACCCTGCTGATGGCGGCGCTCGTCCTGGCCCTGAACTCCCGCGGCATTCTTCGCCGGGGGCTGCCGCCGCTCCGCCGGCTCTGGCCGGTGGCGGCCATCGCCGTCGCCGTGTTCGGAGCCCTCATGGCCTACCCGGTCATCTCCCAGCTCACCTCCGGGGTTCCGCTCAGCCGCCCCACCGTGGTCTCGCCCACCGCCAATGTGGTGGACCTCTTGGAGTGGGTCGTGCCTGGGTATGCCCAGCTGATGGGCATCGGTCCTGTGGGGGCTCTGAGCCTGCGCTTCACCGGCGAGCTGCTGGAGACCGATGCCTACCTCGGGCTTCCGCTCCTCACGCTGGCGGCTCTGGCCGCCTGGCGGTGGCGTGGGGCGCCTCTCGCCCGCCTGGGCGCTGGGCTCGCCGGGGTGGCCGGAGTTCTCTCCCTGGGTGGCCACCTGCACGTGGCCGGAGTGGTGACCCGGGTCCCGCTTCCTTGGCTTCTGTTCGAGCATCTGCCCCTTCTGGGCAAGGCGGTCCCCAGCCGGCTCACGATCTTCGTGGTGGCTGGGGTGGCGTGCCTTCTGGCTGCCAGCTGGGACCGGGTCATGGAGCGCTTCGCGCTCTGGACCCGGGCGCTCATCCTGGGGGTGGCCCTCCTGCCGCTCCTCCCCAGCTCCGGGCTGATGGCCGGCTTCGCCGGCTTCCCCGTGTACACGCCCCGGGTCCTCGGCTCCACCGCGCTCAGGGCGCTGCCCGCCGGAGCCTCGGTGCTCACGATCCCCATCACCACCAGGGAGAACCACGGGCTGGCGATGTACTGGCAGGCCGAGCAGGATTTCCACTACTCCCAGCCCTTCGGCTATCTCCTCCGGCCCGGCCCGGGTGGGGTGCTCACCGACAACCTCAGCCCCTCGCCGCTGGCGAACCTGGCGACCGACCTCAGCTCAGGCGACGCCCGCCCGGTTGGGATCTCGGCTGCTGCCGTCCGGCTCCAGCTCCGCCGACTCGGGGTCAGGGCCCTGGTCCTCATGCCCTCGACGCAGTTCGCGGCCGAAGAACGGGAGCTGAGCGGAATCCTCGGCCTCCCCCCGGAGCTGGTGGACGGGGCCGCCATCTGGCTCAACCCAGGCGGCTGAAACCTCTCAGGAGCAGGAGGGGAGGCCCATCTGCCGCCAGCCCTCCGCCGTGGGCTGGGGCGCCAGCTTCCGCTGGAGCGGGGACCCCGCGCGCACCAGGGCCTCGAAGAGGGGATCCCGGTAGACCAGGGTCCACCCACTCGCGCGCTGCAGGGCGTCCGTGAACGGCTGCCCCCGCTGGTACAGCACCAGCTGGCTCGGGCTGGAGTCCAGCCGCTGCAACCACCCCGGGGCCAGATCCACGATCGAGGCGTAGCCCAGCAGGGCCCGGGAGCCCATGAGGGCCGCGTCTCCGAAGATGTACACCTTGTCCCGGGGGAGCTCGTAGGCGAGAAAGCCCCCGTCCCCGTAGACGTTGAAGATCCTGAGCCCCGAGGGGCCCTGCTCGAGCCAGGCCGCCGCACAGACCGGGAACGTCCCCCGGTAGGTGCTGGAGGCCAACTCCGGGGTGGACTCCACCGCCGCCTGCCCGAAAAGCGCCCCCAGGAGCCCCAGGAGGCAGACCACCTCCAGCAGGGCCGCCGGACGCGGCTGCGTCGGGCGCAGCCGGAGCCGCCAGCGCTGGGCCAGCCGCTGCCGCAGCTGGTCCGCCAGGACGATCCACCAGGGGGCGCTGGCCACCACCAGGATGACCAGGTTGCGGACCGACTGGAGGGTCACCAGGAGGGCCAGCCCGAGGACCGCCAGGTCGCGCAGGGGGAGGCGGCCGTGGCGGACCACCAGGTAGAGCAGCGAGAGGACGAAGAGGAGCAGGGGGATGAGGAGCGGGTTGTGGAAGTCCGGGCTCTGCCACTCCACGATCAGCGCCTGCTGGGCCGAGCTGAACTGGGTCTGGAAGGGGTAGGGGATGATCGCCGCCCCGTTGGGGTTGATGAGGCAGGCCCCGAGCCCGAGGGCGCTTCCTGCGGCCAGGCGCCAGACGCGCCCGGCCTCCTCCGGGGTCCTGCGGCCCCCCAGGATGGCGCCCCACTCCGCCACCAGGATCGTGGCCAGGAAGATCAGTCCGATGATGAATCCCGCCTCCAGATCGGTCCAGAGCAGGAAGAGGGGCCCGAGCAGGAAGGCCGCCAATCCGCCTCGCCGCAGCTGCCGCTCGGCCAGCAGAAGGGTGAGCGCCAGCAGGCAGTAGGTGGCCATCTGGGGCCGGGGCCCGAGGATGGGGTAGGCGGTGAGGGCGGCGAGCAGCAGCCCGACCCCCACGGTGAGGCCGCTGACCGGGGCCAGGAGCCGGGACCGCATCCAGACCGCGACCCACATTAGAAGGGTGATGAGCCAGTAGCCGGCCACCACCGCCGGGCGCCCCCCGGCGGCGGCCGCCGCCGCCATCCACACCTCGCTCAGCCACTCCTGCATCACCCAGTGGTGGTCGGCGGAGATGAAGGCGTACGGGTTGGTGGCGATCAGCCGCCCGGTGCGCAGCAGGGTCTGGCCGTTGCGCAGGTGCCACCAGAAGTCCGGATCGGTCACCTGGGGGCGGGAGGCCAGCATCCCTGCCAGCAGCCCTGCCACCGCCACGAAGGTCGGGATGGTCAGTCGGCGGGCTGTCAAGGGCGACGCCGGGTGGTCATGGCCGAAGTTTAGGGAGGGCGGATTCGCTCCCGACAGCCGTTGCCAAGTCGCGGCAGCGAGGTTACGGCTCCGCTCGCAGCCCGGCCGGGTACGCTTACCCCGTGGCCGCCGCCCCCTCCCCACCCTCCAGCCGGGCGCTGGCAGAGCTCCAGCAGACGCTTCTGCAGGAGACCTCCCAGGTAGAGGAGTCACTCCTCGCCCTGGACGAGGAGGTGATGCGCCTGCTCTCCGGCCTGGACCAGACCGAGGAACGGATCGAGGACGCCGAGATCGTGCGCCGCCACGTCCTTCGGGACCACGTGCGCTACGCCGCCGCCGAGGTCGAGGCGGCGATCACCCGCTGCCACGCGCTCCAGCAGGAGGCGGCGCTGGCCCGGGCCAGGCTCCTCTTGTGCCGAACCAGGGCCCGAGAGCTCCGCCGCTGGCACCTTCTGGTGCGCGCGGCCCTCGACCAGCTTGGCGACCGCCCGGCCACCGACGGGACCCTGGAGGAGGGGCTGGCGCGCTACCGGTCCGCCTCCCGTCAGGTGTTTCAGATCATCGAGGAGGAGAGGATGCGGATCGCCCGCGACATGCACGACGGGCCCGCCCAGTCCCTCTCCAACCTGGTGCTGCGGGCGGAGATCCTGGAGCGGCTGGTCGACCGGGAGCCGGAGCGGGCCAAGGTGGAGATCCAGACCTTCAAGGATCTGGTGCGGGGGGTACTGGAGGAGACCCGCGACCTCATCTTCGACCTCCGCCCCATGACCCTCGACGACCTGGGGGTGATCCCGACCCTGCGCCGGCTGGTGGCGGAGTACAAGGATCGGGAGGGGATGGACGCCCGGCTCTCGGTGATCGGAGCTGAGCGTCGGCTCCCTCCCGAGACCGAGGGCGCGCTCTTCAGGATCGTCAAGGAGGCGCTGGTCAACGTTCGGAAGCACGCCAACGCCAGGACCCTTGAGGTGCTGATCAACCTCCAGCCCAACCGGGTGAGCGCGGTGGTGAAGGACGACGGCGAGGGCTTCGACCTGGCGGCCGTGGAGCAGAAGCTGGCCCGCGAGCCCCACTTCGGGATCATCTCCATGCGCGAGCGCGCCGATCTGGAGCACGGCCAGCTCGAGGTCCTCTCCCAGGTGGGGCGGGGGACCGAGGTCCGGGTGACCCTGCCGGTCGACTGAGCGTCCCGGCCCCTGGCGGCTCCGGCCGGGAACCCGGGAGGGGCGGGCCCAGCCCTCGGGCCCACGTCGCCGCGGCACCTGTGACGGCCCCACTTCGGGATCCCTGGCGAACGTGCAACCTGGTAACAACGCCGTCAGACGAGTTGACACCACCTGGGATCGGTGGCAGACTTGCGAGCCTGAGCTGGAGAGAGGAGGCTGGCTAGGTGAGCGGGGCTCGCCCAAGGCCGCGGGGGGTGCGTATCCCCGATTAGGCGATGGGTAGGGAGGCCCGCGTCGACACTATGCTGATCCGCGCATTCACCGACACCCCCCCGGGGTCCGGGGCCCGACAGGGGAGGCGCGCGCCCTGATGGAGGGGCAGATCGAGCTCAGCGTGGTGGTGCCGACCCGCAACGAGGCCGACGCCCTCCCCGAGTTGCACCGCCGGCTGACCCAGGCGCTTTCGGGGCTGGCGGCGGAAGTCCTGATCCTGGACGACAGCACGGACGAGGTCACCCGGCCGGCTCTCCGGCAGATTGCCGCCTCCGATCCCAGCTGGGTGGTGGTGGAGAGGGATGCCCACGAGCCGCGCGGGCTGGGGGCTGCGGTGTCCACCGGCCTAAGTCTCGCCCGGGGGGAGGCGATCTGCGTGATGGACGCGGACCTCCAGCACCCCCCGGAGGTCATCCCCGAGCTCCTGGGGGCGGTGAGGGCCGGCGCGGACCTGGCGGTGGCGTCCCGTTACGCTCCCGGGGGTAGCGCCGCCGGTCTCTCCGGCCGCTTCCGGACCGCCGTAAGCAAGAGCGTCTCCTGGGTGGCGAGGGCGGTCTTCTCCGAGGCGCGCCGCACCACCGATCCGCTGAGCGGCTTCTTCTGCGTGCGCCAGCGCAGCATCGCCGGGCTGGAGTTCCGCCCGGTGGGCTTCAAGATCCTCCTCGAGCTCCTCGTGTGCCTGCCGGGCATCCGGGTCAAGGATGTCCCCTTCGCCTTCGCTCCCCGCTACGCCGGCGAGAGCAAGGCCACCCTGTCCCAGGGGATCCTCTTCGGCAAGCACGTCCTCTCCCTTGTGGTCTACGTGCCTCTGGCCGCGCTCCTCGGCAAGGTGGCGGTGTCCGCGGGCGCCGGGATGGTGGTGTTCGTGTCGGTGGTGGCGCTCCTCACCGATCTGCCCCTCCGACCTCCGGCCCCCTGGCTGGGGGCAGCGGTGACCAGCCTTCTCGTGAGCGTGGCGGTGTACGGGCTCCTGACCTTCCGCAGCGCCTTCTGGCGCGTGGGGATGGGGGCCCAGAGGCTGCTCTGGGGGGCGGGCCTCATCGCCGTGGCCGGCGGGCTCGTGGGCTTTGCGGTCCTCACCGCCAAGGCTCATCTCGCCACCGTGGTGCTGGCGATCCTGGCTCTCCTGGCGGCCCAACTGCTGGGCTCGGCGATGGTCTCCTACCTGCGCCGGCGGGCCCGCCTCGCGATGCCGGTGGTGACGCTGGCTGACGAGCTCTCGCTGCAGGCGCTGGCGCGCCGCCTGTCCGCCGACTTCGCCTGGTGGATCGATGCCGCCCGCCCCGCCGCCGCCCCTCCCCGAGTGGAGCAGCTGGTCACCGCCGAGGTCGTGAGCCACGCCACTCGCAGCGGACGGCCGGTGGTGCTCACCGAGCTGCCCTCCAGCCGGCGCCAGGCCCGGATCAACGTGGGCAGCTACAGCGTCATCCTGATCCCCCAGCTGGCCGGCACCCGGAGGGTGGTGCGGATCGCCGCCGTCGCGCGCACCGGCCGCAGCCCCTTCTCCGAGCGCGACCTCCACGCCTGCGTCGCCTGGTGCAGCCGGCTCGAGGCCGGGGCCGAGGCGGCAGCCGACCAGGCGGCCCCCAGCGGCGACCGCGCGGCGGAGGCGCCTTGAGGGCGGAGGAGCTCCCCCAGGAGCTGACCTGGATCGCGGCCATGGCGCGCCCGCCGGCCCCCGGGAGAGAGGTGAGGCCGCTGCGGACTCCGGTCCGCCCTCGGGCGTCCTACGTGGAGCCATCGCAGTTGGCGCGCGTCCGGGGCTGGGGGGAGGGGAGGCTGGTGCGCGGGCTGCAGTTTGGGCTGGTGGGGCTTGCCGGGTTGGCGGTCAACCAGGCCATCCTGGCGGGGCTGGTCTCCCTCGCCCACTGGAACTATCTCCTGGCGGCGGTGATCTCCAGCCAGGGATCCACCGTCACCGCCTTCATAATCAACGAGCTCTGGGTCTTTCGGCGGGCCGCTCTCGACCCCGGCGCCCGAGCCCTTCCGGTCCGGTTCCTCGTCTTCGACGCTCTCAACACGACCTCCCTGGCGCTGCGCCTGCCCTTGCTCTTCGGGCTGACCAGCGGCCTGGGCATCAACTATCTGGTGAGCAACTTCATCGCCGTCACCGTCTTCCTGTTGCTCCGCTTCGTGGTCGCCGACGGTTGGATCTGGAAGCGTCCGGCGCGCTCCCATCCGACCGTCTCAACAGGAGGGTGATGTGACCGACTCTGGAGGAGCCCGCAGGCTCAGCTACGACATCGACGGACTGGCGCGGATCCGCTCCGCCGTCCGGCTTCCCGAGCTCGAGCTCTTTCGCGTCCCGGAGGTGGACCAGCCCGACCTGGTGATCGAGCGTCGCCGCGTGGTCTCCGGAACACCGGTCCGGCACGCTCTCCCAACCTACGTCTACCGGGAGAGGCTGGGAGCGGTGACCGCCAACTTCGATGTCGAGCTGGGGCCCCCGGTGCGGGTGCTGGCGACCCCGCTGCTGGCCCACTCCCCACACGTCCTCTACACCAACATCGTCGAGCCGCTGCTGCGCTTCGTGATCGCCGGGCGGGGGCGGATGCTCCTCCACGCCGGCTGCGTCTCGCTCTTCGGGCAGGGGATCATGCTCTCGGCCAAGACTGACACCGGCAAGACCGCGACCATCCTGAGGCTGCTCCGAGAGTGCCGGGGGTCCTTCCTCTCCGACGACATGACCATCGTCAGCCCGGACGGGACGGCCAGCCGCTTCCCCAAGCCGCTGACCATCAGCGCCCACACCCTGAAGGCGGTGGAGGCGAGCCGCCTCCCGGCGCACCGCAGGGCCGCCCTCTCGGTGCAGAGCAGGCTGCACTCCAGGAGCGGACGCTCGGTGGGGAAGTGGCTGGGAGAGAGGCCGCTGCCGATCATGGCGATGAACAGCCTGGTGCAGGCGCTGATCCCACCCCCCAAGTACATGGTCCGGCAGCTGGTCCCGGCGGAGATGGGCCAGAGCGTCCAGGTCCGGCGGCTTTTCCTCATCGAGCGCGGGTCTCCCGCTCTGGCGGCGGGGGTGGGCCGCGATGAGGCGGTGGAGCAGCTGCTCAGCAACACCGCCGACGCCTACGAGTTTCCGCGCTGCAAGACCATGGCC
>JAJZGN010000059.1 GCA_021798435.1 bacterium
GAATCGCTGCCGTGTCAGGTCACCTCGGCCCAGGTGACCGGCGTCCTCCAAGGTGGGGGCACCCAGGTTCGCACGCGCGCCCGCGGATTGGTCCGGCGGCCCTAACACCAGGTTGCCCCGCTTGGCACAAGCACAACCCTCACCATGACGGGTCCGGCCCGCGGTGTCGGTCCGCTGGCGTACACAGCCGCGGGAGACTCAGCCCGCCGGCCATCCCCGATGGCGGCGGGTGGGGGTCGTGCCCATCCGGCGCGGCTCGCCAGGATCAGCGGGCCGCCCACCGCGCCGCGGGGGCGTGGAGGTCAACTCCCGCTCCCGGCCGACGGCGGCGAGGATCACGGAGCGGCGACCCGCTCGAGCCGGGCCCTCGCTTCGGACGCATCCACCCAGCTGCAGCCGCCCGACGCCACCACCCGGAGCGCCGGCCAGGCACTCGACGAAGCGGGCAATTCGCCCTCTCGCGATTCCCAAGGCACCCGCCGGCCATTTCGAAGAGAGCGCCTCAGGGTCAACCCGCCGCCTGCCGCCGCGCCTAACGAACCAGCCGGCGGCGGGACGTGTAGCCCTGGTCGCATGGGTGCCACCAGTCCACCCGCGGCTCTCCAAGGCGCCAGCACAGAAACACCGGAACCCCGTCAACCTCGGAGGGGAAGTCGATCAACCCGCTTCCCGGGTCCCGTAGGACCAGGCCCTTCTCGGCCAGTTCCTGGAGGCGGCGCCGGGCCCGCTCCCCGGCCGCCAGGGCCTTCGAGGCCCACTTCCCTCCCCCGTTATGGCCGGCGAGTGGCTGCAGCCGCTCGATCGCCGCCTGGTCGGTCGCCATGCCCAGGTCCTCCTGAAGGCCGAGCAGCAGGGCGGACAGCACCGGCAGAAGGGAGTCAGCTTGCTCGGGTGTGAAGGAGACTCGCTGCTGGTCCAACGGCTCACCGGACCTGGGGCAGGACCTGCTCGGCCAGCAGCTCCAGATGGTCCGTGTCCCCGAGGTCGAGCAGCTGGAGGTACGCCCTCCGGCATCCCAGCTCAGCCACCTCCCCAAGGCGGCTCAGGAACCGCTCTGGGGTCCCGGCCAGCCCGCCCTCGGTGAGCGTCTCCAGGTCGCGATCGATGTTGGCGCATCGCTGAGCAACCTCTCGCTCGTCCCTGCCGCAGGCGACGGTGAGCGCCAGCGACCAGCGCATCGACCCCGGGTCCCTGCCGATCACGGCGCAGGCCCTTCGGACTCGATCGAACTGGATCCCCGCGGCCTCCAGGGGCACGAAGGCGCAGTTGAACTCGGCGGCGTGACGCGCTGCCAGGCGCGGGGTGGTCCTCTCTCCCATGCCGCCGATCAAGATCGGTGGGCCCCCGGCCTCGACGGGCCGCGGCAGCGGGGGCAATCTCTCAGCCCGTAGTGCGGGCCCTGGTGGGAGAAGGAGCCCCCGGCCTTGGTCGACCAGATTCCCCGCACGATCTCCAGCTGCTCGGCGAAGCGCTCCATCCGCTCCCCCACCTCGGGAAAGGGGATGCCATTGGCGTCGTGCTCGGCCTGGTACCAGCCCGCCCCGAACCCGAAGTCCACGCGCCCGCCGCTGACCTGATCCACCTGGGCGACCGCCACCGCCAGCGGGCCGGGAACGCGGAAGGTCGCCGAGGTCATGAGGGTCCCGATCCGGATGCTGCGAGTCGCCACGGCGACGTCGGCGAGGATGGCCCATGACTCGGTGGGCCCCGGCGGTCGGGGTGGCGCGCCGATCGCCATCGGGTGGTCGGAGCGGAAGAACCCGGCGAATCCGAGCCGCTCGGCGGCGACGGCGACCGTCCGGAGCTGCTCCTGGCTGGCCCCCTGCTGCGGCTCGGTGAAGATGTGCAACTCCACGGCCGACATTCTGGCAGCCCGGAGGGGGTCAATCGTAGTCGCCGCGCAGCCACTCGGCCATCGGTCCGGAGGTCGGCCCCCAGGCCGCCCCCCCCCCTCCGGATCAGGTCGGAGCGCTCCAGGACCGTGCCGGCCTTGGCCACCGCGGTTGGCGAGAGCGCGATGCGCTGAAGCGCCTCCTCCCCCCCGCAGGATGACCAGCGGCCGCTCCGCCAGGAGCTTCAGAAGTCGCTGCTGGGAGCTGGCGAGCCCATCCCACACCGCCTGGCACTCCTAGCACTGGTCAGCGATCGCCGACCTCAGTGCTGCCGCCAGGGCTGCCTCGGCGATCTCCTCTCCCGGTTGCTCGAAGGCCCAGAAGGCCAGGAGCTGGACGTCGTTCGGCACGCCGAGGGCGAGCAGGTAGATCCTCACCGCCACCTGCGGGGAGAGTCGCTTCCCTCCGGCCTCAGCCCGAGACCGCAGTAACTGGGAGAGGTCGGCGGCGAAGATGCGGCCCAGGTACGGCTTCGCTCCCACGTTGTAGAGCAGACCGTGATCGGGGTCCTGGACCATCTGCTCCGTGAGGTGACGGCGGCTGCCGGAGAAGATGAGGCTGAGACGGGCGCGTCGTCCACCGCCGCCTTCATCAAGTCGGCGATCCCCGGGGCGATCTCATGGGCGCGCTGGAACTCGTCCCGCAGCTGCCCCTGGGTCGCTCCCTGCTGCGGCTCGGTGAATATGTGCAGCTCCTCCGGACGGATTCTCCCAGAGCGAGCCGGGATGGGCAGAGTCAACCAGGGTCCGGCCGCTTCCCCGTGGCCCGCCCCTCGCGGGTGCCCTATGGTCTAGGTCGTGGGTAGTCAAACGATCCGCCTAGGCCGGCTCTTCGGCCTGGAGATCGGATTCAACTGGAGCCTGCTGCCCTTCTTCCTCCTGGTGGCCTGGACCATGGCGACCGAGGTCCTACCCTCGGGAGCACCCGGGCTCTCCAGCACCGGGTACTGGATCGCGGGGGTGCTGGGAACCGTCGTCTTCTACGCCTGCCTCCTGGCCCATGAGCTGTCCCACGCCCTGGTGGCGAAGCGCAAGGGGGTCAAGGTGGCCGGGATCACCCTGTGGCTCTTCGGCGGGGTGACTCAGCTCGAAGGCGAGCCCCGCCGGGCCCAGGACCAGGCCCTCATCACCGCGGTCGGGCCTCTCACCAGCCTGGTCCTCGCCGCCATCTTCTTCGGAGCCCAGCAGCTGCTCACGGGCCTCAACGCCCCGCCGCTTCTCGTGACCCTCTTCGCCTGGATGGCCCTGCTCAACCTGGTGCTCGGGGTTTTCAACCTGGTGCCGGCCCTACCCCTGGACGGGGGCCGGCTCCTGGGGGCCGCGGTCTGGTGGCGCACCGGTTCCAAGGACCGGGGCACGACGGGCGCGGTCCGGGTGGGGCGGTTCTTCGCCTATCTGCTGATCGCTCTGGGTGCACTCGAAGTCCTGGCCGGGGGCCTGCTGAACGGCCTGTGGCTCGCAATCATCGGCTGGTTCCTGCTCTCTGCGGGAGCCGCCGAGGGGCGCCAGGTGGGCATCCGATCCCGGCTGCGACAGGTCCCGGTCGCCGCCGTCATGTCCAGCCCGGTCCCCACTCTTCCCAGCTGGCTCACCTGCGGGCAGCTGGCCGAGGCGGGCGGCCCCAGTGCCGGGCTGTACGCGCTGCACGGCGTGGGCGGTGAGCCCATGGGCTATCTGCCCCGCAGCCGGGTGGACGAGGCGGTGCGAGCCGGGCATCCGGAGCGAAGGCTGGAGGCGGTGGCCCTCGCCGCGGAGCACCTCGCCACGGTGCGGCCCGATGAGAATCTGGAGGCAGCGCTGCTGCGCCTCGAGCAAGGAGCCCTGGTGGTCGCCAACGGCCAGCTGGTGGGCACCCTCTCCGCCGCCGACCTGGCCCGGAGGGCCGCCCTCGCCCCGCTCCTCGGGCCTCGTCCACACGGCTCGTTAGAGTGACTGAGGAGGCGCCTCCACGGAGTCGGGGTGGTCCAGCGGAGCATCTCACCCTCCTCCACCCTCCGGCGACGCCAGATCCGGCGCCAGTCCCGGCGCACCCAACCCAGCTGCCAGGCAGCGTCCACGAGTCCGACAAGTGGGATGGCGGCGCGCGGCGAGGCCACAGCGCAGAGGGAGGAGGACCCGGGAGAGCAACTGCCGCCGGCCCCGGCGTCAGCTGGGTGGCGCCACCCGCTCCAGGAGCAGGAAGGTGAGGAGTGAGGTCCACCCCACCACCCGGTGTCGGTTGACGAGAAGCGCTGCGACCACCGCGCCGCCGAAGGCCAGGTGGTCGCTGGGGAAGGAGCTACCGTGGGCGGCCGCCGCTTGGGCGTCGATCCGAGCCCGCTCCGGCGGGCTCCCGAAGAACAGCAGCGCCACCATGGCGAAGGCAAGGGAGAAGATCCCCCACTCGGCCAGGGAGCTGGCGGCCGAGCTCCAGAGTCCCCCATGCGGGCCCCGCCGGGCCAGAACTTGGTACCGGGCGTAGTTCCAGCGCAGGATGGAAGGTGCGATGGGAGTGGCAGACAGGATCTGGGGCATAGTTCACCACCTGTACGGGTACGGCGGGGCCACTTTGCCGGACGGAGGGACGCAGCCCGTGGGGCGAAGTCGGAGCAGTGCAGGCTCCCGGATTACGGGTCGGCGGGGCGCGCTGGAGTTCCAGCCGGTTCCCGCGCCTCGACGCTGCGGTTCGCGCGGTGTCGAGTTGGGCAGGCCATGGGCCCGGCAGTGCGCTCGTCTCGAGCTGGTGCCCGCCGACCTGATGATGTCCCGATCGGCTGAGTAAGGGGGTGCAACCAGACTCGAGGCCCCCGCCCGGGCCCAGCCTCGCAGACCGACCTCCAACCCTATCCCCATCGACCGGTGACCGGAGGGGGCAGAGTCTGCCTCAGGCCGACTGGGTCCGGGCGGGGGCGACCCTACTGGTTGTGGTCATCCACTGTGTCCCGTGGCCATCGTATGCGACTCCAGCGGCCCGGGCGGTGTACTCCGACCTCGGCCTGCTGGCGCGGGTGTCCGTCCCCCTGTTCGTCATCATCAGCGGTCTCCTGCTGGCGCACCAGTACCCGCGCGTTGAGTACCCGCTCCAGTTCTGGCGGCGTCGGCTCCGCCGAACGCTCCTCCCGTGGTTGCTCTGGGCGGCGCTCTTCTTCGCTCTGACCGTGACCGTCGGCGGCATGTCCCCGGCCCCGGCACAGAGCTGGGGCTGGTGGACGGGAGGTGCTGGGCACCTGTTCTTCCTCATCCTCATGCCCCAGCTGTACCTGCTCTACGTGATCTGGCCGAAGGGTGGGAGGGGCTCGACGGTCGCGCTGCTGGCCGCCCTCGCCCTGCAGGTCGCACTGCAGCTGGCGCGAGTGTGGCTGCCGATCCACGGTGGCTGGGGGAAGATCCTCTTTCTTGAGTACGGATTCGAGGAGGCCCCCTTTTGGATCGGGTACTTCGCCATCGGGGTGTGCCTCGGGCTGCACGCGGATCGCCTGCCCCGCTTGGGTCGGTCCTCCTGGATGGCCGGGCCCCTCACCATCGGCGCGGCTGTCCTGCTCCTCGCCGGGCTGCCCGGACGGATCGCCACCAACTGGGGACCCTGGGTGGGTGGGACGGGAGCCTTCCTGCGCCCCTCCCTTGTCCTTCTCACCGGGCTCATTCTCTACGACATCTGGGCGGCGGCGCCGGCGCTGAGCCGTCTGGGCGGACCCACCGCGCGGAGAGCGGTGCATAGCCTAAGTCGGAACTCCCTGGGTGTCTACATCATCCACCCGATCTGGCTGCTCGGAGCCGGGCCCCTCTTGGAAGTCGCGCCGCGGCCGCTCTCGCTCCAGGAGGCGCTGCCCTGGTCGCTGTTGCCGGTCGCGCTCTTGACGGCCAGCGCGACCGCGTTTGGCTGGGGAGCGGCGAGCGCCCTCAGCCGCTCCCGGTTCACAGCCTGGTCGGTGGGCAGGGCCCCACGATCAGCCGACCTGGTCCCCAGCGACCCGTTGGCGGATCGACCTCCAGGGCACAAGTAGCGATCTGGAGTGAGGTTCCGACTCCGCCGCCCGTGCCGCCCCGCCACGGGGCCGGGTGACGCATACGACCTGTGGCCACTCCCGAAGGGCCGCCGGGTGAGGCTGGGCCCGTTGCATCTGCCCCTCACCAACCTGGGTACGCTGGCGTACAGACACGCCGGGCCCCCGGCCTCAACCTGAAGGCGGAGTGTCTCCCGACCGAGCGGGCGGAAACGGACCTGGACCCTCGGCCTCGAGCTCAACGCCTGGAGGTCTTGCCATGGTGCCAGTGACGAAGCAGTCTCGGACTAAGCCGGGGCGGCGCAATCGCGGTTGGCTCGTGAAGCTGGGCCTGGCCAGCGCCGGTGGCTGGATGATTGCCGGCGGCTTCGCCATCGTCGCAGCGTCCGGGCAGGCCGCAGTGGGGCTGGGAACCGCGGCTCCCTTCGCGGTCCTGGCCGGGACCACCGTGACCAACACCGGCCCATCGACGGTCGCTGGCGACGTGGGCGTCTACCCCGGCACCGCGATCACCGGCTTCCCCCCCGGGGTGGTGAGCAACGGGGTCCTGCACGCCGGCGACGCGGTCGCCCAGCAGGCTGAGGCCGACCTCACGACCGCGTACCTCGATGCCGCGGCGCGCGGCCCGGTGACCACGGTGAGCAGCGACCTCGGGGGACAGACCCTGACCCCGGGCGTGTACCGAGCGGCCAGCGGCATGGGGCTCACCGGCGCGGTCACCCTCAATGCACAGGGCGATCCCAATGCGGTCTTCATCTTCCAAACGGGATCGGGGCTGACGACCGCGTCGAGCAGCTCGGTCAACTTGAGCGGCGGAGCCCAGGCCTGCAACGTCTTCTGGCAGGTGGGGAGTTCGGCGACGCTGGGGACCGGTTCGAGTTTCGCCGGAACCCTCCTCGCACTTACTTCGGCCACGGTGCAGACGGGAGCCACGGTCGCCGGGCGGGTCCTGGCCCGCAACGGCCAGGTCAGCCTCGACGACAACACCTTCACCCAACCCGCCTGTACCACCGCGGCGACCAGCCCCTCCCCCGCCGCGACTCCCAGCGCCCCGGACACCGGCGCCGCAGCCGGGGGGAACCTCGTGGGGGGCGACTGGCTCTTGATCGCGGGAATAGCGCTGGTGGGCGCCGCCCTGGTTGGCGCCGCCACCCGGCGCCGGAACCAGGTGGCTGACCGCCCGGCTGGAAGCCGGCCCCGAAGCCGCCGGGCGTAGGCATGACTGGCCAGGACCTGAGCCGCGAACTGGGCTCAAGAGCAAGCGGAGTCGAGAGCTGCCCACCAGCGCTCCGGAGCGAGTGCTCAACCCGTCCATCGTTCTGTCCAGAGCGGCCCGACCGCCGGCAGCACGGCTCGCGACCATACCGCTCGTCTTGGCGACTAAGCTGCTATGAGCTGAGTGGGAGGGGCCTGGGAAGGCCGTGACTTGAGGTGACGGGGATGGCTGAGGAACGGGAAGAGGCGAACTGGAACATTGCCGCATGGCACGGCAAGACACTGGTCGATCGCGACGGTGAAAGGATCGGCAAGCTCGAGGACGTGTATGTCGACGTGGAGACTGATGAACCTCAATTCGGCACCGTCAAGGAGGGCTTCATAGGCCGACACCTCACCTTCGTGCCCCTCGCCGGCATCAAAGTTGGGCCCGACGACCTGCGGGTGACGGTGACCCGAGAGCAGGTCCGATCCGCCCCGGACCTCGAGCTGCACGGCGAGGAGCTGTCGCAGGAGGATGAGTCCGCCCTGTACCACCATTACCAGCAGAACTACACGCCCATCGACACTCAGAGCGGACGCCGGCTGGCCCGCCGCTGACGGCCACCCCGCGGGGCACGCCCGGCCGCGCGGTGTCGCCGATTCGGTAGAATCCGGGCTGCTAGCTGAGGGCAGCGCGCCTCCGCACGGGCGAGCCAGCAACAGCCGAAGTGGAGCAGGAAGCGTGCGACCTGGCGACGACGGCCTGATTGGGACTGAGAACCGGCTGCTGGCGGCCCTGCCCGCCTCCGACCGGGACCAGCTGCTGCCCCGTCTGACCGAGGTCTTCCTCAAGGTCAAGACGGTGCTCTTCGAGCCCGGCCAGGCGGTGGACGCGGTTTACTTCCCGCTCGACGGGGTGGTTTCCTTGGTGACTCCGCTGGAGGACGGGGCCATCGTGGAGGTCGCCACTGTGGGCAATGAGGGCCTGGTCGGCGTGCCGGCGGTGCTCGGGGGCAGACTGGCGGTGCGGGCCATCTCTCAGGTAGCCGGGCGTTGCCTGACCATGGAGACGAGCGCGTTCGTCTACGAAATCAGCAAGGGAGGGGCCCTCGCCCGGTTGGTGGACAGGTACGTCCAAGCGCTGTTCGGGCAGATCTCCCAGGCCGCCGCCTGCAACCGCCTCCACTCCAACGAGGAGAGGCTCAGCCGCTGGCTGCTCATGAGCCACGATCGCATCGGCGTCGACCAGTTCTTCATCACCCAGGAGTTTCTCGCTCAGATGCTGGGCTCCCGGCGGGCAACCGTGACCCTGTCCGCCAGCATCCTGCAGCGGGCTGGTTTCATCAAGTATCAGCGGGGTCGCATCGAGGTTGTGGACCGAAGCGGGCTGGAGGGCGCGGCCTGCGAGTGCTACCAGGTGATCCGGACGGAGCTGGAGCGAGTGCTGGTTATCCCGCCCACCTGAGGCTCAGCCCCGGCTGACCCAGCCCCCCTGACCCACCGACCCCCGGGAAGCCATATGGCCCGCCGTGCGATCTCGGCCGGCGGCGGAGCTTCCGGGGCGGGCCGCCCCGGAGCGCCGGAAATCACCAGGGCCTGCGGCGCAGCCAGCCGAGGCGTCGGGGCCGGAACATCAGGCCAAGGATCCACAGGACGAGGGCGATGGCCGCCACGATCCAGAGCACGTGGGCCGTGACTCCCAGCCCGAACAGCAGCACGACGCCCAGCAATAGCAGGAGCATCAAGAGCATTCTTCCTCCCTCCAAGTGATTTGATCATCCGTGGTGGGCACGCGGGGCGGTGCTGATCGCGACCAGTCGCACCACCACCCAGGCGGCGAGCCCGTAGACCACGATCGCAACCACGTTCGGCCAGTACGCCACATGGGCTCCGGACGTGACGGTCGTCGCGAGGACTCCGTGGAACGGGGCGGCTAGGGCCGCGGCGATGTCGGCGATAAAGGAAACGAAGCCGACTGCGCCCGCGGCGATCAACTTAAACACGAAATCCAGTGCCAGGATGGCGGCCACCACGCCCGCCGCCAGCCACACCATCTGAGACAAGCGGGACCCCGCGGTGGTCACTCTTCCGGCGGTCCGATAGGTAGTCTCCTGGCGCTGGCCGGGGGACTCGGAGACACGGGTCACGGTCTCTTCCTTGGTCGGGTCCTGGGGATCTTTCATGACATCTCCTGCTCGGCTTGAAGGGGCAGAGATCGGGCCGTGATTCCCAGCTCCCCGGCCCCCGGCTGCCCAGCGGCCAGCGACGACCTCAGGCACCGCCCCGCCGGCACAGCTCTAGATCGCCGGAGCCGGCGCGTCGACGAAGGCGACCCGGCCCCCCCTTTGGGCCCGAACGCCGCGCCCACGATGGCCCAGTCCACCTGGGGCGACTGACGGCGCCGCAGCGGGTCGGGATAGCCCTCGGGGAGGTGGGGGCCCGAACCCCGGCGGCCGCGGCGACCGCCGGGAGGGGAGGACCGATCAGTCCAACTCAACTCCAGCGGCGACGGCGCTGCCGAAGTCGGAGGCGGGGCAAATTGGGTGGGCTGACCGGCCGCCCGGGCCAGGTCGGCCATCGCCCTCCGCATCACCACCAACCGCGCCGGGGTGAGCTGGTCCAGCAGTCGGCTGAGCACTCCCGATTGGACCCGGCGATCCTCCTCGGCGATGCCGGTGCCTTCGGCTGTGGCCGCGAGCAAAGGGAGATCGCCGTCCTCGGTGTCCGAGACCACGACCACCGCTCCCTCGCCGACCAAGCGGCCAACCAGCGCCAGAGCGAAAGCGGTGCTGACCCCGAGCGCCCGGGCCAGGGTGCCTGCGGTGTGTCGTCCGCTCCCAAGGCAGTCGAGAGCGTTGAGCTGATGCCGACTGAGCCCACCGCCGTCGGGCGGCGCCATCGCCGTAGCCCGAGCGCCGGCCTGGCGGATCAGGTCGATCCACAGGCCCAGCATCCGGCTGGTAGCTCCATCAGCCGGCACCCACCCAGCCAGGGTCTCGCCCGCGAGGACAGCCCTGGGCTGCCGCCAAACCGTGAGAGGGAGGAATCGCTGCCGTGTCTGGTCACCT
>JAJZGN010000060.1 GCA_021798435.1 bacterium
GGTCGAGCCGGTCGCGGGCATTCTCCCTTTCGCCGATCTGGATGGCCAGCGGATTGGCAGCAGGGAGGACGCGCAAGGTACCAACCACTTCCGCCCGGCCCAGCCGGTCCAGGAAGTGTCGAATTGCGAGCAGGGCCCAGGGCCCCTCATCTCCGTGCACGCCGGCAACAAGAAGTCCCACAGGGGATCCGCTACCGACCTCGCCAATTTGCAAGGAGACATCGGGATGCCCCATCCCTCCGGCAACCGGCACAGCTCGCCACCCAAGATCGTCAGTGTGCATCGTTCCCTCCTAAGGCCGCCGCAATCGCCCGCGGCGCCTGTGGGCTAGACCGAGCTCGGGATTTCGCCTTCCCACTTGATTGGGCGCCCACTTGGCGAGCGACCCTGAGCTCAGGCGGCCGGTCGAGTGCGGACGCTGTCCTCACTTCGCGAAGTACCAGTCTTCGGGGTAAATCTGCACGTTCGGGTCTTGAGGCAGGACTCCACTCAGATTCGCCTTGATGGCGGAGATCTGGTAGTAGCCTGTGGGCAGCCAAATAACTGGCAGGTTGTCAGCGATGAAGTTCTCATATTGGTCGAGGACGCGCGTGCCTGACTGGACGTTGGTTGCGTCGATCAGCCGCGTCGCCTCCGCGCTCTGGTAATGCCCCTCGTTGGCTACCGATCCCGGCGCGAAGAGCGACTCACCGGTGGGGTAATAGTCGGGCGAGTAGGTCCAGGCAAACCCGTTCACGGAGGCGTCCCCCATCTGCCAGGAGCACGTTGACGGCTGCGCCGGGTTGCAGCCGAAAATAGTGCCGATGACTTCGCCCCCGACCTCCGACTGGAGTGAAATGGAGATACCAGCCTGGTGCGCGGTGCTCTGCAGAATGGCCATCTCCGTACTGAGGGTAGTCGAGCCGGCTGCGTACAGCATGCTGAACGAGAGCTGCTGACCGGAAGCGACGCCCGCGCCGCACTCATCAGACCCGCCACCTGGCCTCGCGCAGGCCAAGACACCGGAGTTGTTAAGTGCCCACCCGTGAGCTGCCAGCAAGTCCTTCGCCGCGGCGATGCTGTAGGGGTAGGGGTTGTGCAACTCGGTCCCGGCAAGGTCCGGGCTGGAGGGCTTGAGCGGTACGGGCCCGTAGGTCGGGTAGGCGTACCCGTCGTACGCGGTGGTGATGTACTGGGGCTGATCGATCAAGTGTTGGAGGGCCTGTCTGAAGTAGAGCTGCTTGAAAATGGCGCCTACCCCGGGGTTGGCGTAGTTGAGGGGGAACCAATCGATGCCCCATTGCACCCACGGCACTAGCTTGTACCCTAGTGCCCGAAGCCGCCCGGCATCGGGCCGAGCATCCGACGGCGGGACATAGCCATAGTCGACCGACCCCGATAGGACGGCGTTGTACTCGGCGGTGTCGGATGTGAACGGCAACTCTATGAAACGAGCCAGATGCGGCGAGCCGGCGAAATAGCTCCGGTTGGGGACAAACGCCGAGTAGCCCGTGCCGGGCACGTACCGCGCGAGTATCCATGGCCCGTCGACGACCTTCCAGAGAGGGTTAGACGCGTACGTGTTGACGTCTACGCTGGCCGAGTTCAGGTAGGACCACACCGCCTTAGCTCCGGTGGTAGTGAGATCGTAGTTGCCTGTGGGCGAGCTACTGCTTGTTCGGTCCCATGCGGCTTGGGGAAAGGCCAACAGTTCACTGAGCTGGTTGTAAAGAAGCCAGGTCGGGCTATAGGCCTTGTTGAACGACAGGGAAAAAGTGTATGGGGTAGAGGATGGGAATGACTGCCCCGTGAGGTTGTCGGGAATGTACCCGGGGACGTAGTTAAAGTAATTGGTCCGCTCAGCTTCGAAGAGGTTCAGATAGAACTCCACGTCCCGGCTAGTGAGGGGCTTGCCATTTGACCAACGGATGTGCTTGAGAGTGATGGTGACCGTGCGCCCACTATTGGAGTATGTCGGCGGATTGGCCAGACTGAGCTTGTAATTGATCCCTGGGGAGCCATTGCTGCCGAACCAATAGAGGGGTCGCCACAAGAGGTAGTAGAAGTCCTGTATGGACACATAGCTCGCGTTCGAGACATCGGCTATGGAGGCCAGCGGAAAGATCTGGTCCGGATACAAACCGGGGGGGAGCGCCATCGTCGCGGTCCCGCCGGCTCTAGGAGTGGAAGAGGTCGCCTGGTTGGCGGAGGCGCAGCCGGCGACTAGTGCACTAAGCAGCACCGCACCAGCGAAGGCAGCGAACTTCGAGCGACTGGTCATGGCCTCCTCCCGGCTAGATTGAACCCGCCATCCGAGGGTGACTCCCACATGGGCCCCGGCGAAGTTGGACTGCGGTCTGAGCATCGCCCGCGTACGCCGTTGGTGCAATCTCGGGTCGATTGAGTACGACGGAGGGGACGCCAGTGTGGCCAGAGACGACCATTGGAGCGGCCCGCTGGAGTCGTGCATCTGCAGACGGTGGGCACGGGCGCCGCTGGCGGGCGATGAGGCCCGTGAGGACAGTGATCCTCCGGCATGCCGCGCCACAGTGGGGCGGGAGCTGCAGTACCACCTCCGCGGCTCGGGGCCGCCCCGAACGGGGCCCAACGCCTCTGTGGCGGATCAACATACCTGGGTGCCGGAACATGATGCACCACATATTGTCGACAATGAGCCCCCGTGTCAAGCCCTCCCGGCACGCAACCCTTCGGCTCACACCGGCGGGGCGGGCCGGACCTCGGTCCAGGCCCGCGAGCGGTGCGACGCCTCGACCGCGTTGATAACCTCCTGCACCGCCGCCCCCTGGGCGAAGTCGCCCTGGTTTCCGTCCTCGCCCGAGGTGATCTCCTCCACGAAGCTGCGGATCAGGTTGCCGTAGCAGGTCTCCTCCCAGCCATGGCTCGGCTGGTGCTGGGGCGGGAAGAACTCCGCGGGGATGGGAAGCCGCCTGAACTCCACCTGATCGGCGCTGGCCCCCCAGAGGCGTTGCCACTCGCCGTTCTCCTCGACGATCCGGCAGATCAGCGCCCCCCGGTCGCCGTACAGCCGGGCCTCCACCCCGGGATAGTTGCCCACGGTGACGTAGCTGCTCTGAATCGTCCCGAGGGCCCCGTTGGCGAATTTGGCGATGAAAACGTCGCCGTCGTCCAGGTTGATGGGCTCCCGAGCGTGGTCGAGGTTGGTGCGCCGCCGCTCTGGGACGAAGTTGCGGAGCACCCCCACGGTCTCCCTTATCCCCGCGCCCGTGAGCATCAGCCCGATGTCGATGATCGGAGCTCCGTAGCCCTCGAGGCTGGAGACCGTGATGGCCTCCTCTGCCGGGTCCCAGCCTCCCACCTGGTCATCCGCGGGGACGGAGAGGATGCGCTTGTCGGCAGGGTTGTCGGGGTCCAGCCACTGGCTGTTCTGCTCGTAGCCGTTGAAGACGAAGGGGCGGCCGCACCACCCCTCGGCCACCAGGTGGGCCATGTAGGCGATGGCCGGCGCGTAGCGGAAGGTGAGGCCGACCTTGGTCTTGAGCCCCCGTTGGCTGGCCATCCGCGCCGCCCTCCACACATCCTCCGCCCGGTGGGCCACCGGCTTCTCGGTGAGGCAGTGCTTACCCGCCTCCAGGGAGGCGAAGACCAGGGGGTCGTGCTCGTCCCGGGTGCAGACGTCGACCACGTCGATGTCTTCTCGGGCCAGAACCTCCCGGTAATCGGCGGAGATGCCCTCGGCTCCGAACTGGGCCGCCGCCGCCCGAGCCAGCTCCTGGTTCAGGTCGCAGACCACGGCGAGCTTCACTCCAGGGCACCGCGCCCACCCGGGGAGGTGGGCCCGCTGCGACCATCTCCCGGCACCGATGACCGCCACCCGCAGGTCGTCCGCCATCTAGCTCACCTCCCTGGTTCTCTCGAAGCGGCAGCCCGAACCCACTCCAGCGCCTGGGCGGTGGGGATCGAGTCCTGGATCGCGAGGTGCCGGGGTGCCGCCCCTTCCCTCAGCACCTTGTGGATGTGCCGCAGCAGCGGGGCGAAGGTCGGCTCGTCGGTCATCAGCCGCTCCCTCTTGCCCGCCCGCCCAGCGATCCGCAGCTCGAAGGTGTCATGGGCCCCGGGATGGAAGGGGTCGGTGAGCTCCAGGGAGCCCTCGCTGCCCACCAGCCGGGTGGTCGTGTCCCGGGCCCGGGCCAGCCCACTGCTGAAGAGGAGTTGGAGCCCGCCCCCGTACTCGAGCAGGCCGCTGGTTTCCAGGTCCACCCCGGAAGCGGCGGGAGTGGTGGAGACCAGGGCGCGCCCGGGGACCTGGCGGAAGAGGAGGGCGGCCAGGTGGACGGGATAGCAGCCGACGTCGTTCAGGGCCCCCCCTGCCAGTTCGCGGCTCCAGCGGATGTTGTCGGGCCGTCGGACCGGGAAGTGGAAGTGGCTGACCACCTCCCTGAGCTCCCCGATCGCCCCCGCCGAGATGAGCTCCTCGGCCCGGAGGTACTGGCGGTGAAAGGGGAAGGCGAAGGCCTCCCAGAGCGGGGCGCTGGACCCGCGCGCCAGGTTCACCAGCTCCTCCACCTCGGGCAGGTCGGCCCCCAGCGGCTTCTCGCAGAGCACCGCCTTGCCAGCTCGCAGCGCCGCCCCGGCCCACTCCACATGCAGGGTGTTGGGCAGGGCCACGTAGACGGCGTCGACGTCGTCGGCGCTGAGAGCGCCCGGGTAGTCGGAGATCCGGCACTCCACCTCTTCGCGAGCCAGAAGCTCCCGGGCCCGCTCTCGATCCCGGCTGCCGAGGACCACCAGCTCGCCGCCGCCGGCAGCCCGGAGCGAAGGCAGGAAGTTGGCCCGGAAGATGTTGGCGGCCCCGAGTACCGCCCAGCGGACCGGGCTCGGCTCAGCCGTCACCCCTCTCCTCCGTCCCCAGGGACAGCAGGTCGGCGATGTTGGCCCCGGGGTCCGAGACGAGAGAGAGCTTCCCCTCGCGGCCTGAGAGGAGCACCGTGAGCCCCAGGCCGTGCCCGGGGAGCCGGCTGGCCCCGTGGCTCACGACGCCGACCACCACCGAGCCCGGGCGGTATCCGCTTATGTAGGCCGCGTCCCAGTCCCGCACCGCCACCAGGTCACCGAGGCGCACCCGGGCCAGCCCGGGGATCTTCTCCAGCATCGATGGGGGCGTCTGCAGCTCCCAGGAGGTGGCGGCGGCCACCCGGCCTGCCCCCATCCCCACCGCCTCCGGGGGCAGCTCCAGGGACACCCGGACCTCGAGCCCATCCCGCCTGGCGTGCGGGCCCCACGCCGCCCAGAGCTCGGGCCCCAGGCTGTGAGCCACGACCTCGGGGGAGGAGCAGGGGCGAAGCCCGCGCCCCAGGGCCTCGATGGCCACCTGGTCGCCGGGGGCCAGCACCCCAAGGGCGGCCGCAGGAAGGTCGATCAGGACCTCCTGGAAGCGCTGGAACTCCTCGTGCTTCCCGGTGACCACGCCCTCGGAGCCGGCGGCGGCACCGGTTCGGACCCTCACCCGGTTGCCCACGCAGGCGAACACGCTGAGGGCCCGGTTGGCTGCGGCCTCCGAATGGGCGACGCTCGCCCCGGGCTGGACCCGGTCCGCCTCCCAACCGAAAGCCGGCATCCCGACCCTCACGTTGTAGCGGATCCCCTGGCAGCCGACCGGCACGAAGGCCCGGCCCTCCGAGTCCGTGAGGTAGGGCGAGGACTCCATCTCGGGCTGGCTCACCCACCCCAGCAGCATCGTGCGCACGAGACGCGGGGATTCCACTGTCATTGGGCCAGCTCCAGAAGGTCCTTCAGGTTGCGGCCGCGCTCCGAGCGGAAGCAGAGGAGCTCGGTGGGGCCACTGAGCAGGGTGACCACCCCGACCCCGTGCCCCGGACTGGGGCCGAGAGCGTGGACCACCACGCCGACGGCGGCGTATCGAGGGTCGTAACGGCGGCCGAAGCGGTGGTCCTGGGCAGGCATGCCGACCAGGTCCCCCACCCTCAGGTCTAGGAGCCCCAGGCGGCGCACCGTCTCTCTCTCGTGCAGCATCACGTCGCAGTTGGCCCACTCGCAGTCCATCCCCAGCCCCGCTCCCATCACCTCGGGGGTGAGCTCAGCCGCCACGGCCACCGAGATGGCACCCGGTCCTGTGAGCTCCACGCCCAGCCGGTTCAGGAGGTGCGGGGAGCAGTTGCGGCAGGCGATCTCGGGCGCGTCCAGGATGGCCAGCCCCTGGCCACTGGCGCGCACCAGCAGCCGGTCTCCGGGAAGGATCTGCTCCAGGGTCGTCTGCGGGAAGTCGATGAGCACGTAGGCGTGCTTACCGGACACAGTTCCCCGAGCGCCGCTGGCCGCCCCGCTGAGCACCGTGACCGGGTTGCCGAGGCAGGCCAGGACCTGAAACGCGAGGTTGGCGGCCTCCCCCTCGGCCTCCGCCGATACCCCCGCCTCACCGTGGTCGCAGGCGAAGTCGAACACCGGGGAGCCCACCCGGATGTCCGGTGTCACCCCGGCCATGCCCGGCAGGATCCCGGGGAGGTCGTCCCGGTCCACGGCGTAGGTGCCGGGGTGGCGCGGATGGCTGACCTTCCCCAGGAGCCCCACCTCCACCAGCCGGGCCTCGTTGGTGCGGAGGGCGGCAGGCGGCATCAGTAGAGCCGGTCCTTGCGCAGCAGGTTGAGAAGCTCGGCCCCGTGCCGGTACCGCTCCAGGTTCTCGCTGAAGAGCTGGGCGAGAAGCTGGTTCTCGCCGGCCACCGTGCTCATGGAGTGGGGCGTGACGAGGACGTTGGCAAGGTCCCAGAGGGGGCTCGGCGGCGGAAGCGGCTCCTCCCGGAAGACGTCCAGGGCCGCCCCCCGAAGCCGCCCCGACTGGAGCGCGGAGGTGAGTGCCCCCTCGTCCACCACGGTTCCCCGGGCCAGGTTCACCACCACCGCCGCGCTGGGGAGGAGGGACAGCCTGGCCCCGGAGATTAGGCCCTCGGTCTCGTCCGTGTGGGGCATCGCCAGCACCAGGAAGTCGGCGTCGGGGAGGGCGCTCTCCAGCTCTCCCACCTCCAGCAGCCGGTCGACCCCGGATGCGGCCGCGGTGCGGCCGTCCAGGGAACGCACCACCCCGGTCGTGCGGGCGCCGAGCGCCCCAGCGAGCGTCGCCACCTCCCGGCCGATGCTCCCCAGGCCGACGATGACCACCTCCTGGCCCGCCACCAGGTGGCCGCTGCGCCGGGACCACCGGTGCCGGCGCTGGTCGGCCAGGATCTCCGGCAGGTCGCGGTCGAAGTAGATCATGGCGAAGATGGCGAACTCCGCCAGCGCCCTCCCGTGCACCCCTCGGGCCGTGGTCACCACCACCTCCGGGCTCCGCTCCAGCCCCACCCGGCGCACGAACTGCCCGACCCCCGCCGAGGTGGCCTGGATCCAGCGCAGCTTGGGCAGGCGGCCGAGCTCGGTGTGCAGGCCGGGCGGCCCGAAGTCGAACATCACCTCCGCCCGTGAGAGCAGGGCGCGCCAGCGCTCGAGCTCCTCCCCCTGGGCTTCGGGCTGGCGGTGGTGGCCCGGGTACCGGGGGGCGGCGATGAGCTCCTCGGGGTACTCGAACGTGTACTCCGGATGGGACTGCCGGAGACGCGCCACCAGCTCCGGCTCCAGGGGGGTGGTGAACACCACCAGCGGCTCAACCGGCATCGCTCAGCCCTCCAGGGGAAGCTGGACCCAGGCGTGGCGGCGGTGGGACAGCTCGACGGCGTTGATCACCTCCTGCACCCGGGCGGCGGCCAGGAAGTCCGCCTGCGCCGGGAGGCCGGGGTCCTGGATCTCACTCGTGAAGGCGGCGATCAGGTTGGCGTAGAAGGCGCTGTCCCACGGCTCGGTGGGACCTCCCCCGGGGGGATAGAGCCTCTCCGGGATCTCCAGGGGGCGGAATTCCACCTGGTCCCGGCGGGCGCCGTAGAGGCGCTCACAGACCCCCTCCTCCTCCACCAGCCGGCAGATCAGGGCGCCCTCGGTGCCGTAAAGGCGGGCCTCCAGCCCCGGGTAGTTGCCCACCGTGACGTAGCTGCTCTGAATGGTGCCGATGGCGCCGTTGGCGAAGCGGCAGAGGAAGGCGTCGGCGTCGTCGATCGGGAGCCGGACCGGGACCGCAGATCCCGGTACCAGCCGCTCCGGGATCAGGTTGGCGAGCTGCCCCACGACCTCCACGAGCTCCGCTCCCAGAAACCAGAGGGCGAGGTCGATGATCGGGGCCCCGTACCCCTCCAGTGAACTCACCTGGATTTCGGCGCCCCCTGCCGGATCCCCCTCGCCGGCCCGGATGGGGGTCAGGGGGTCGAGGAACTGGGAGTTCTGCTCGAAGCCGTTGAAGACCAGTGGTCGCCCGACGTAACCCTCGTCGATCAACTCGCGCATGCGCATCATCGCCGGGCTGAAGCGGAAGGTGAAGCCCACCTTGGTGCGGAGCCCCAGGGAGCGCGCCTTCTCGCCGGCATCCCGGGTGCGGGTCCACTCCCGGTGCACCGGCTTCTCGCAGAGGACATGCCTTCCGGACTCCAGGCCGGCGATGGCACTCTGGAAGTGGGCCGGCCCCCAGGTGACGACGTCGACCACCTGGACTGCGGAATCGGCGAGAAGCTCCGCCTCCGAGGAATAAACCCTGCAGCCGGGCGCGCGGGCCGAAAGGGCCCGGGCTCGCTCCGGGTCCAGGTCGTACACCCCCACGACCCGGGCCCGGGGATCCCGCAGCCAGCCGGGAAGGTGGGCTCGCCCCGCCCAGCGCCCCGCCCCCACGATCGCCACCCCGAGCTCTGCCAACTGCTCCCCTCCAACACCGCGCCGGGACCTGCCGTCGCGATTGGGGATAGTATATTGTCGACCGTCTGAGCGCGCCGATGGAGTCGGCCCTGATGGTGGCCCGGTATCAGCCCGGAGGCGGTGGGGTGCTGGCGTACCGCAGGGGGGCGCACGTCGCGGTGGACGCCGCGCAGGTCACGAACGCGGTCACCGGGGGCTGGTTGGACACCGTGAAGACCAGGACCGGGACCAGGTAGCCGGCGCTGGCCACCACCCCGAGGCTCGCCCCGGAGATCAGGACCGGGCCGGTCGCGGCGGTGGGGCCGGGCGAGGGAAAGGGCTGCCCGGAGGAGTCCAGAAGGTAGGACCCGGGGGCCAGCAGCCCCTGGTTCAGGTCCTGGATCATGAGGTCGGGCGTCGTGGGGGGGTAGGCCGCAAGGGGGCCGGCGATGGGCGGGGGCACGGTGCCCGAGAGGCCCACCAGGGACAGCTGCTCCCGGTAGTTGGCGGCCACATCGGCGTAGACGTCCTGGGGCTGGCCGCTGATGTTGACCACGGGGTACCCGTCCACGGACCACTCGAAGAAGACCCGGCGGTCGGCAGCGTTGACGACGTTGAGCGAGGGGAGGGGAAGCAGGCCCTCATGGGGGTAGGGGAGGTGGCGGGTGGCGAGGAACTGGGACACGAAGGCGTCGGCGGCCGCCACCGAGGGGGTGGCCCCGGTCTCGTCCACCGGGGTGTTGGGATGGAAATTGAAGAGCTGGTACCCGGTCGGGGAGGTGAGCTGGTAGCCGGTGGTGGCGCCGAGGTTGTAGGAGAGGCCGGCGCCGGTGTTGACGGCCGGCCCCGGGACCTGGAGGGCGGTCACCAGGTCTTGGAGGGCGGTCAGCGCGTCCTGGGGCGTCTGGGCGGCGGGCACGGTCCGGGGCATCTGGGGCAGGCGGCCCTGGACCAGGAAGGGCGGGCGCAGGTCGAGGGGCGCGGCCACCTCTCCGCCCAGAGGCAGCACCCCGAGGGGGAGTGGGGGGGTCGGCGTGGGGCTCACCGCGGGGTGGGGCCGGGGCGGGGCGGCGCCACAGCCAGCCGCCAGCAGCAGCGCCAGCGCCGCGGCCGGGATCAGTGCTCGCACGCCCTCACAATGCCAGACCATGGACTACCGCGATTCCCTGGGGGCGCTGGCGGCCTCGAGCCGGCCGGGAATGCGCCTA
>JAJZGN010000061.1 GCA_021798435.1 bacterium
CCACCATGTGCATCGGGGTGGGGCAGGGGATCGCGGCGGTGGTGGAGGAATTGGAGTGAGCCCGCAGGGACCCGGTCGGGGGAGGGTGTGACGACGGACGGGCGCCGGATGGCCGAGGAGTACGCCAAGGCGGCTGACCGGCTCGATCCGATTGATGCGTTCATGAGGGGAGACCTAAGCCACTCCGGCCAGCTCACCGATTTCTCGCCGGAGGCGGAGCGGGAGCGCCACCAACTGGTTCGCCGGTACCTGGGACTCGCAGAGGCGGACGGCGGCGACGAGGAGGGGGTGGCCCGGGGGGCCATGCTGGACCGCCTCCAGGTGGCGGCAGACCTTTTCGAGGCCGGAGAGTGGGCGCGGGCGCTCCACGTCCACGGCCCCCATGTCCAGGTGAGGCGGAGCTTCGACCTCCTGCCCCGGACAAACGAGCAGCAGTGGGAGGTGATCGCACTGAAGGTCCGGCAGGTGCCCGAGACGCTCCTGGGGTTCCGCCGGACCCTGCAGTATGGCCTGGAGCGCCAGCTGCTGGCGGCGCGCCGCCAGGCGCTGGTCGCGGCCACCCAGTGCCGAGCGTGGGGCGGTGGCTCCGGGGCCTCCTCGGGATACTTCACCTCGCTGATCGCCACCTACCCCGGCACCGCCCGAGCCCTGGGGGCGGATCTGACCCTGGGTGCCGCAGCCGCCGACCGGGCCTACCTTGACCTCGCGGACCATCTGGAGCGCGACTACGCTGCCCGGGCGCTGGAGACCGACGGTGTCGGGCCCGAGCGCTATTCCCTGGCGGCCCGCAGCTATCTCGGAACCCGCCTCGATCCGGTGGCGGATTACGAGTTCGGCTGGTCCGAGCTGGCTCGCCTCACCGCCGAGATGGCCGAGGTGGCGGAGCGGATCGCGCCCGGGGCGGGCCTCGACGGCGCCGTCGCTCTTCTGGAGGCCGATCCAGCCCGGGCCATCGACGGGGTCGAGGGCTTCCGGGCCTGGAGCCAGGAGCTGCTGGACGAGACCGTGAGCCGGCTCCAGGGCGTTCACTTCGAGATCCCCCCTCCGGTGCGCAGGGTGGAGGCGATGATCGCCCCGCCGGGCGGCAGCCCTGCCATGTACTACACGCCTCCCTCGGCGGACTTCACCCGGCCCGGCCGAACCTGGTATCCGACATTGGGAAGGACGCGCTTCCCGCTCTGGCAGGAGGTAACCACCTCCTATCACGAGGGGCTACCGGGACATCACCTCCAGGTGGGGATGATCTGCTTCCTCCAGAGCGACCTCGGTCCCTTCCAGACGCTGCGCGGGGCTGTCTCCGGTCATCTCGAGGGCTGGGCGCTGTACGCGGAGAGGCTGATGGGGGAGCTGGGGTTCCTCCAGGTCGACGACTACCGGCTGGGGATGCTGTCGGCCCAGGCGATGCGCGCAGCCCGGGTGGTGGTCGACCTGGGCCTTCACCTCCAGCTCGCGATCCCCACTGGTCAGCCATTCCATCCTGGAGAGCGCTGGACCTGGGAGCTCGCCGTCCGGTTCCTAATGGCGTCCAGCCGCCGCAGCCGGGAGTTCTGCACCGGGGAGGTTGATCGCTACCTCGGAGTTCCGGCCCAGGCCATCTCCTACAAGCTGGGTGAGCGGGTCTGGCTGGAGGTCCGGGAGGCGGTCCGCCGCCGCCAGGGCGCGCGCTTCGAGCTCAAGGCCTTCCACCTTAAGGCGCTGCAGCTGGGCTGCCTCGGGCTGGACCAGCTGCGGCAGGAGATGGAGAGGCTGGCCTGAGCTGTCCGCGCCGAGGGGCGCTCGAGGTGCCAAACTGGGGACGTGGAGATGCCCGAGATCGAGAACCTCATCCTCGCCAATCACGTGGAGGCGGTGAACGGGCTCCTGTACATCGCCGGGGGCGGATGGACCGACCACTGGCGGCCCGAGCCCCCTCCCGGCGGCCCACCGATCGTGAGCCACCTCGGGGTGGCGGTCACGGTGGTGGTCCCGCCCTCGGCCCCGGCCATCCCCCAGCAGCTCGCCGTCGCGATCGAGGACGACCAGGGCCGCCAGGTGGCGGGCATGCAGACCCAGATCAACCAGCAGCGTCCGCCGGGGCTCCCTGCGGGGCAACCGCAGCGGATCTCCCTGGCCCTGACCTTCAACCTGGTCTTCCCCGCGGCCGGCGACTACCGGGTGGTGGCCCGACTGGGCATCTCCTCACCCCGGCAGCACCAGTTCCGGGTCCACGACGTGGCCCCGCCAGGAGTGGGCGCGCCGCCGGTCAACTGAGGCGGCCCGGCTCCCGCCGTCGGTCAGCCGCCCCCCACCCCACCGAGGGTGTCCTCGGGGTTGAGCCAACGAGCCCCTCCCAGCCGGGCCACCAGCTCCTGGGAGCCCTCGGGCCCCCACGATCCCTTGCCGTAGAGCTCGGGGTGGCCGGACGCCTCCCAGGCGGAGATCAGATCGCCGACGATCTCCCAGGAGCGGTCGATCTCCTCGCCGCTCGGGAAGACCGTGTGGACGCCGGCCAGCACCTCCGCCAGGACGTGCTCGTAGGCGTCGGGGAGGGGAGCGCCCGCCAGTCCCTGATACTCCAGGTCGAGACCGGCGGGCACCATCTCGAAGCGGGTGCCGGGGCGCTTGGCGCCGATCCTGAGGGTGATCCCCTCGTGGGGCTGGATGCGGAGTTGAAGCAGGGTGGGGATGGGGCGCTGTCGCACTCCCTCCAGCCGCAGCGCCGGGGAGTCCCGGAAGCGGATCACCACCTGGGTGGAGCGCCGGCGCAGCGCTTTGCCGGTGCGGATGAAGAACGGCACCCCGTCCCAGCGCCAGTTCTCCACCCGGATGGCCGCCGCCGCGAAGGTCTCGCGCCGAGAGCCCTGGCTCACCCCCCGCTCATCCAGGTAGCCGCGGTACTGGCCCCGCACCGCGGACTGCGGGTCGATGGTCTGGACGGCGCGCAGCAGCTCCAGCTTGGCCTTGCGGATGTCCCGGGCGTCGAAGGTGGTCGGGGGCTCCATCGCCACCAGCGCCAGCAGCTGGAGGACGTGGTTCTGCACCATGTCGCGCACCGCGCCCGCGTTGTCGTAGTAGCCGGCCCGGCTGCCGATCCCCTCCTCCTCGGCGGCGGTCACCTGCACGCTCTGCACCAGGTTGCGGTTCCAACCCGACTCGAAGAGGGGATTGCTGAAGCGGAAGGCGAGCACGTTCTGCACCGTGTCCTTGGCGAGGTAGTGATCGATCCGATAAATCTGGGCCTCGTCGAAGGCCCGACCCAGGGCCCGGTTCAGCTCCCGGGAGCTGAGCAGGTCCCGGCCGAGAGGCTTCTCCACCACCACCCGCCGGCTGTCGTCCCCCCGGTGCGTGAGCCCGACAGCCGCCAGGCCTCCCACGATGACGGAGAACACCTCAGGGGGGGTGGCCAGGTAGAAGACGACCTGGGCCGCCCCCTGCAGCCTCTCCTCCAGGCGCTGGTAGGCACGCTCGTCGGCATAGTCGAGACGCACCCACCCGGAGTCCGCGGCCAGCGCGGCGGTGAGGGGATCCGCGGCCAGGAGCCCCCGAAACCTATCGGCGTCAAGGTCCGTGCGGCCGACCCCCAGCACCGCCACCGGTCCGCGGACCTGGCCACTGGCACGGGCCGCCTGCAGGGCGGGAAGGACCTTGCGGCGCGCCAGGTCCCCGGAGGCCCCGAAGACCACGAGAACGGTCTCCGGTGCCTTCGTCATCTCCTCCACGCCCCCATTGTGGGACCGACCTGCGCCCGCTCGCCGCGGCCAGAACCGCGCCCGGGTCTGCGAGGATTGCGGGGTGAGCGCGAGTTGGGGCGGCGCGACCAGATACGACACCTTGGTGATAGGCGGCGGCCACAACGGGCTCGTCTGTGCGGCCTACCTGGCCCGGGCGGGACAGCGGGTGCTGGTGCTGGAGAGCCGGGAGCGGGTCGGGGGGGCGGCCGTGACCGAGGAGGTCTGGCCCGGCTACCGGGTCTCGGTCCTCTCGTACGTGGTGAGCCTCCTTCGCCCCCTGATCGTCGAGGAGCTGCAGCTGCGCCGGTTCGGCTACCAGGTCTATCCCCTCGACCCCGCCTACTTCATGCCCTTCCCGGACGGCCGCCATCTCCTGTACTGGGAGGCCGTCCCTAAGGCCGCGGCCGAGATCGCCCGCTTCTCGGAGAGCGACGCCCTGGCCCTGCTGGACTACGACCGCACCCTCGGCGAGCTGGTGGAGCTGATTCGGCCCCTCCTCGACCGTATCCCTCCCCAACTCCCCCCCCGCCGGGCCGGAGACTTCCTAGAGGCGCTCGGCCTGGGGCGCCAGCTGCTGCGGCACTCCAGCACCTGGTCGAAGTTGGTCGACATCATGACCATGTCGGTCGCCGACTACCTCGGACAGTGGTTCACGGATGAGGCGGTGAAGGGGGCGCTCTCCCCGGGGGGGGTCATCGGGGCCTGGGCGGGGCCGGAGACGCCAGGGACGGCCTATGTCCTTCTCCATCACCGGATGGGGGAAGCCGGCGGCCAGCGAGGCGGCTGGGGATTCGTGCGGGGAGGGATGGGGGCGCTGTCCGAGGCGCTGAGCCGAGCCGCCCGGGCCTTCGGGGCCGAGGTCAGGACCTCGGCCCCCGTGGTACGGATCCTCTCTCGTGACGGCCGCGCCACGGGGGTGGCGCTGGAGGACGGCACCGAGATCGGCGCCGACCGGGTCATGTCATCTGCCCACCCGGTCACCACCTTGCTGGGCATGCTCGGGGCGGACCAGCTGCCCTCGGACATCGTTACCGAGCTGAGCCGCTTTCGCAGCCGGTCAGGGTCAGCCAAGGTCAACCTGGCGCTGGCCGAGCTCCCGGACTTCTCGGCGCTGCCGGGAAAGGAGCTCGGGCCCCAGCATCCCGAGTTCATCGTCAACCCCTCCCTGGCATACCTCCAGCAGGCCTTCGACGATGCCCGGTCCGGAACCTTCAGCCGGAGCCCGATGCTGGACTGCGTCATCCCTACCACCAAGGATGACTCCCTGGCGCCCGCCGGGCGCCACATCCTCAGCTGCTTTGTCCAGTACGCCCCCTTCGAGCTCAAGGAGTCCAGCTGGGAGCAGGAGCGGGAGCGGCTCGGAGACCGGGTGGTGCAGCTTCTCGGCGAGTACGCCCCCAACCTTCCGGGCGCGGTCCTGCACCGGCAGGTGATCACCCCGCCGGACATGGAGCGGGAGTTCGGCCTCGTCGGGGGCAGCATCTTCCAGGGGGAGATGTCCTTGGACCAGCTCTTCTCCTTCCGCCCGGCTCCCCAGGCCGGGGCGTACCGCACCCCGGTCCAGGGGCTGTACCTCTGCGGCTCGGGCACCCACCCTGGAGGTGGGGTGATGGGTGCGCCGGGCCGGAACGCCGCCCGCCTGGTGCTCGCCGAGGAGCGGCAGCGGCGCTGGCGCCGGCTCGGTCGCCCCGCCTGATCTCCATCGTGGAGCCACCGGTCGGCATCCTGCCTGACTCCCCGCCACCCTTGGTGATCTGGACCTGCGCCAGGCCCGGCCCTGAGGCTGCTCTCCACCCCGGGCGTCGCTTGGGACGCGACACCCGAAGTGAGCTTGAGCCATCCGCCGACGAGTGGTCCTGGCTCCCCGCCTCCGACGGTGGACGGCCCCGGGCGGTGGTTGGACCTGGCTACCCGTCCAGCTGGGGGCGCTCGGTGAAGCTGTACCAGTTGCCCGAGTCGTCGCGGAGGATCGCCTCCACCCCGTAGGGGCGCTCCTCCGGCTCCTGCAGGAACTCGGCACCGCGGGCCTGGATCAGAGCATGGTCACCTCGGCAGTCGGTGGTGGCCATCACCCCCGGGGAGAGTGCCCCCCTGGCCACCAGGGCCCGCACCTGGGCCGCCGTCTCGGGATCCAACATCGAGTGGTCGGGGTCGATGAGGAGCAGCTCCTGCCCGGTGCTGCCGGCGGGCCGCACCGTGAGCCATCTCATCCCGTTCTCCAGCTGGAGGTCATTGGTCACCGTGCAGCCCAGCTGCTCGGTGTAGAAGGCCTTGGCCCGGTCTTGGTCCAGCACCCACACCGACACGATCGATATCCCGGTTATCACCAACTCGTCCTCCCGCCGAAACGGCAGTCTCGCGGGAAGTGTAGTGACGTGTACCCCGAAACGTGACCCACCCATGGGAGAGCCTGGCCCCAACAGCTGGAGGTGAGGCGGTGTTGAGGTACGGAACCAAGGTGCGGTCCGAGGCGTGCCGGCGGATGCTGGCGGGAGAGCGGGTCGAGGCGGTGGCCGGTGAGCTCGAGGTGAGTCAGGCGACGCTGTATCGCTGGAAGCGTCAGGCGTTGGTGGACGCGGGCCAGAAGCCGGGAGTGAAAAGCTACGAGCCCGACGAACTGGGGCGGGCTCGCCAACGCATCAAGGACCTCGAGCGCGAGCTGGAGGTCGTGAAGGCCGCCACCGCGCTCTTCAACGGGGAGGACACCCTCCGCCCAAAAGGCTCCTCCCGATCGCCCAGGGGCTGACCGAGTTGGGGTACTCCGAGCGGTACGCGTGCCAGGTGATCGGGCTGAACCGTTCGACTTTGAGGCGATACCTGGGCCGCCGCCCCAGCAATCAGGAGGTCCGGAGGACCCTGCTCGCTGACACCATCGGGAGGGTCCACGAAGCCTCCCGGGCGACCTACGGAGTCCGCCGAGTGCGGGCGGCGCTGCTCCATGAGCATGGCGTGGTGGCCAACCACAAGCTGGTGGCCAGGATCATGGCCAGCCTGGGGCTGCACGGTCTGCCGGTGCGCCGGCGGAAGTGGCGCCAGCTGAAGAACGTGCCAACCACCGAAGACCTGCTCTCCCGCAACTTCAGGGCCCCGGCCATGAACCGGGTCTGGCTGACCGACATCACCGAACACAAGACCCGGGAGGGCACCCTGTACTGCTGTGCCGTCCTGGACCTCTACTCGCGCCGGGTGGTGGGCTGGGCGATCGACAGACGCAACGAGGCGGCCATGGTCAACGATGCCCTGACGATGGCCGCCAAGTCACGCACCACCTCGCCCGAAACCATCCTGCACAGCGACCACGGCTCCCAGTTCGTCTCCTGGGCGTTCACGCAGAACCTTAGGCACCACTCCATCCTGGGCTCGATGGGAACCGTTGGTGACTGCTTCGACAATGCTCCCATGGAGTCCTTCTGGGGCTCTATGCAGATAGAACCGCTCAACCGCCAAGCCTGGATGACCCACGTGCAGCTGTCCACCGCCATCGCCGACTACATCGTCAACTTCTACAACCCGCGGCGCCGTCACAGCTCCCTCGGCTACCTCACGCCCGAGGAATTCGAGGGGCTACCATCGTCCGACAACCCGGCCACGACTCTCATTGGTGTGGGCCACTGACCGGGGTACACGTCAGCTGGTACCGCAAACGGGGTACGGTCACGGGCACCGGTTCGACCGCGCTCATGGTGCTCGGGCAAGGGCCGCGAGCCGCGGCGCGCACCCCGCGTGGAGCGTGGCGACGCACCGCGCCGCTCCGTACCCACCGGGGATCGGTGGCCGACCGATGACAGTGGATGGCGCCATCCCCGGCCACTGTCCGGTAGCTCGCTTCGGGACCACCAACCTGGTCAGGAGCTGAAGGCACAGACCGAGCTGCCGACACGCCAGCGCCGTTTGCCTCCCGCCCTGCCGCCGAAGGCGGGGCAGGGCTCCCCGAACCGGAACGACCAGGGTTCGAGCGAGCGCTGGGGGGAGCCGGAAGTCGGTCCTGAACGGCCCCGGGTCGGTTGCCGGGCGGGTCCCCCTCTCAGATCTGTGGCAGCCAGCCGCTCCACACCGTGGAAGGCTTGCCCAGCCAGAGTCGCATCACGCCCACCGCCGCCCCGATCAGGGTGCCAACCCCCAACCCCAGCACCCACGCTCTCTGCCCGAACACCAGCTCCTCGCACAGGAGCGCTACCTCGAAGATCACCGCCGGGCAGGTGAGGCCGAAGCAGACCCGGCAAGACACTATCGCGCTTCTTCGCGGCGGCGCCGGGCTCACCGGGGGCTACCAGGCGGACTTGGTCACGTCGATCACGCGCGAGGGCGAATGGGGGCCACCGTTCCGACTTCGACCACGGGATCGGTACCTAGCACGGGGACATTCTGGAAAAAATCACCATTCCGGGGCCCCGAGTCGGCGGTGGTTGGGCCCCATCCGCGCCACTTGAGCTCCCGGCCATGGCGGCGGCCGGAGCTGCCGCTCCGCCGCGGAGCAGCGGCGTGCTGCTCGGACTACCTGCTCTGACCAGGGTCCTGGGCCAGGCCGGTCAGGAAGTCGATCAGCCCTGCGAAATACACCTCCTGGTCGTCGTACATGGCCAGGTGACTGCCTTGGGGGCAGTGATGATAGCGCCCCCGCGGAAGGAGCTCGGCCATCTTCCGCAAGTGGTCCGGATCCATGGTGTCGTGCTCGGCACCAATGACCAGCGTCGGGACTTCGATCCGTCCCAGGTCGGCGACCCGATCCCAGCCGGCCAGGGTGGCCTCCGGACTCATGCCCAACTCGCTGGGACCCTGCATTGGCACGTAGATCGCGGGGTTGATGTGGCTGAAGCCGCGCTGGACCGGATCGGGCCACTCCCGGTTGGGTATCCGCAGCACGTGGCGTTCGTAGTGCTGAGGCATCAGCAGCTCCAGATACCGTGGGTTGTCGGTGTCGTGGGCCGCCTCCAAAGCGCGGATCTCAGCCAGCGCCTCCGGGTCCATCTGCGCGGCGAGCACCGACTCGGCGTAGGCCGAGTAGGCCGGGGCGCTGGCCATCATGTTGGATATCACCAGGCCGCGCAGCTCCGCGGGGTGGGTGAGCGCGTACTCGATGGCCAGGAGCCCGCCCCAGGACTGCCCGTAGAGGACGAAGTTCTGAGCGGAGAGGCCGAGCCCCTGGCGCACCTGTTCGACCTCATCGACGAAGCGCTCGAGTTGCCACAGCTCCGGGGAATTGGGCTGGTCGCTGTACCCTGACCCCAGCTGGTCGTAGTAGTAGTACTGGATGCCGGCTGAGGGGAGGAAGCTGTCGAAGGCCTCCAGGTACTCGTGCGTGGAGCCGGGCCCTCCGTGCAGGAGCAGGAGCTTCAACTCGGGGTTGTTCCCGATGCGTTTGGTCCAGACGAAGTGGCGTCCGGAGGGCGTCTCGATGGGCAGCCGGCGAGCGCCTCCGCTGAGGCGGTCAGGAAGGCCCCTCGAATCGAGGTATGACCGGGTGTTGCTCAAGTCCTCGCCCACCCTGCCACAGGGAGCCGCCGGCCCCCGCACCGAGCTGCCATCCTGGGGCGCCGGGTCACGGCTCCCCCCGGGGGCATAGCCTGGCCCGGCCAGGGTGACGGCCGGCTCCGGTGCCTCGCCAGCGCCCCACCGCGCCGCCCGGGGATGTTTGCACAGGAAGCACTTCTTGGGCACCAGAGTCGATGGACAGTCATAGAGGGTCGTTTCACCTCCCCGCACCGTCGGGAAGTCGAGGCGGCTCCGATTGTAGGGGCCTTAGCCGCCCCCGGGGTCGCCCCGGCTCCGGTTGGCGCCCGGAGCCGGATCGAGGTCCACCAGGGGAGAGCGCCGCCTCCGATGCTATGCCGCGGGATCCGCTCTCGAGAACCATCGGCGGTCCCGTGGGCGTTCGGGTCGCTTCAGCGGCTGGAGCGAGATAGCTCCCTCCTCCGACCCGGACCAACTCTCCTCGCCGGTGTCGGGGCCCTTGCTTCCTCGCCCGCTGCGAGCCCCCGGCAGCCCAGCCCCGCATTCTCTCCACTTCCTATCCACCTGCGGAGGGGATTCGCCAGCTGACCCAGCTCGCTCGGCACCTGGCTGAAGGTCTTCGGAACCGCCTCGGAGACCCGGTCGGTGAGATCCCGGTCGGGCTCCTCCACCCGCCGACTGAGGGCGGCGGTCACCACCGGCTCCACCTCCCGCATGGCGCCGCGGAAGACTGGATAGACCTTCCGATCCAGTGCCAGGT
>JAJZGN010000062.1 GCA_021798435.1 bacterium
CACCAGCACGGTGCGCGGGCTGACCCGACGCGCCGGCACCGGCATCCGCCCCTCCTGGAACCAGCGCAGGGCGGTCCGGGGGTGAACACCCTGGGTTCGAGCCCATTCGCTCAGCTTCATCCTGCCCCATGATACACCTGTACGACGCCTAGTGTCTTATCCGGCTCAGCAGTTCCCAACCCCCTGCCCGTCGATGAGGGGCAGATAGAGCTCCGGGCGTCGGTCCCCCAGGGTGTGGTTGCGCGGGGTCCGCTGGCGCGCCCGGTCCACCCACTCCAGGTTCAGCTCCACGACCAGCAGCTGCTCTTCGTCGACAGTGGCGGGGCCGGCGAGCATCGCCCCGTTGGGCGCCACGGCACAGCTGCAGCCCACAAAGTCCACCCCTCGCTCTGAACCGATGCGGTCAGCCGCCACCACGAAGACCTGGTCCTGGGTGGCGACCCCCACGCTGGCGTAGTCGCCCATGGTCCAGCCTCTCGCGTCGACCGCCGGGCTGCGGAAGTTGGCGACCCAGTTGGTGGGCACCGCGACCACCTCCGCGCCCCGAAGGGTGAGCACCCTCGCAGCTTCGGGGAACCAGAGGTCGTAGCAGATCAGCACCCCGAGCCGGCAGGGGCCGACATCGAAGACCAAGAAGCCGGAGTCACCGGGCTCGAAGAAGGTCTTCTCGTCGTTGAACAGGTGGGCCTTGCGGTACACCCCGAGGAGCCCCGCTGGTCCCACCACCGCCGCCGAGTTGAACCTCCGATCTCCATCCGCCTCCGCGAACCCGGCCACCAGATGCACGTCGAGCTCGCGGCACAGGTCAGCCCAGCGTGACACGGTCGGGCCGTCCCGCCCCTCTGAACAGGCGGCCGCCTCCTCCGGGCTTTGGAAGGTGTAGCCGGAGGCCGCCAGCTCCGGGAGCACGATCAGCTCCGCTCCCGCCTCGGCGGCCCGTCGTATCCAGAGCTCCGCCAAGAGGCGGTTGCCCAGCAGGTCGCCGATGGAAGGCGCGTACTGGCAGGCGGCGGCAGTCAGCCGGCGGGTCGGGGACATGGCGACATTCTGCAGCCTGGACGGCCTCAGAAGTCCATGTCATCCATGCCGTCCATCCCGTCCATGCCACCCATGCCGCCCATGCCGCCCATGCCGCCCATGCCGCCCATGCCGGGATCGCCCCCTGGGGATGCCGGCGATGGAGGCTCGGGCTGGTCGGCCACAAGCACCTGGGTGGTGAGCAGCAGGCCGGCGACCGAACTGGCGCTCACCAGGCTGGTCTTGACCACTTTGGCCGGGTCCAGGATGCCCATTTCCAGGAGGTCACCGAAACGAAGGGCCTCAACGTCCACCCCCTCGGTCGGGCCCATGGCCGAGACCTTGGCGACGACTGTCCCACCCTCCAGACCGGCGTTGGTAGCCAGCTGGCGAAGTGGCTGCTCCAGGGCCCGTCGGACGACTGCTACGCCGGCCCGCTCGTCGTCATCGCTGCCCAGGCCGTCGAGAACGCCGCGGCAAGCCAGCAGGCTGCGCCCGCCGCCGGGGAGCACGCCTTCCTCAACCGCCGCCCTAGTGGCCTCCAGGGCGTCCTCCACCCTCTCCTTGCGCTCCTTGAGGGCGGTCTCCGTTGGGGCTCCGACCCGGATCACCGCCACCCCACCCACCAGCCTGGCCTTCCGCTCCTGCAACTTCTCTCGGTCCCAGTCTGAGTCCGTGTCCTCAATCTGGCGGTCGATATCCCGGACCCGCCCTTGCACGGCCGCGGACGACCCCCCACCGTCCACCACCGTCGTGTCGTCCTTGGTGACGACCACCCTCCGAGCGCTGCCCAGCTGGCTCTCTACCACCCCCTCCAGGGTGAGCCCAAGGTCGTCCGAGATCAGCTCGGCCCCAGTCAGCACGGCGAGGTCCTGGAGCATCGCCGTCCGGCGGTCCCCGAAGCCCGGCGCCTTGACGGCACAGGCGCTCACAGTTCCCCGCATCCGGTTGACCACCAGGGTTGCCAGCGCCTCCCCTTCAAGGTCCTCGGCGACCAGAAGGAGGGGTCGGGAGGCGTTCAGCGCCAGCTCGAGGGCGGGGAGAAGGTCCTTTACCGCGGAGACCTTCTTGGTGGTGATGAGGATCAAGGGGCGGTCCAGAACCGCCTCCATGCTCTTCTGGTCGGTCACCAGGTAGGGGGAGACCCAGCCCCGGTCGAACTGCATCCCCTCGACCACCTCGATCTCCGTCTCCAGGCCGGAGCCCTCCTCGACCGTGATCACTCCTTCACCCGTCACCTTCTCCATGGCGTCGGCGATCATGGCGCCGATCTCATGGCTGCCACTGGAAACGGTGGCCACCCGCTCGGTGTCGGCGCGCCCCTCAAGCGGCCGGCTGAGGCGGTCGAGCTCGCGGAGCACCGCCTCCACCGCCTGGTCCATCCCTCGCTTGATCCCGGTGGCGGAGGCGCCGGACTGGAGGTTGTGCAGCCCCTCCCGAAGCATTGCCTCAGCCAGGACGGCCGCGGTCGTGGTGCCATCCCCGGCCCGGTCATTGGTGCGCTTGGAGGCCTCCGCCAGCAGCTGTGCCCCCATGTTCTCGAAGTGGTCCGGGAGCTCCAGGTCGCGCAGGATCGTCGCCCCGTCGTTGCTGACCTGAGGGCTGCCATACTTGCGGTCCAGCACCGCCGCCCGGCCCCTCGGCCCGAGCGTGGCGCGAACCACCTGAGCCGCCTGGCCGGCACCGCGCAGCAGAGCCTCCCGGGCGGCGTCGTCGAATTTAAGCTGCTTGGCTGTCAAGGGTCACGCCTCCTTGCTTCATTCTTCGGGGCCGCGGCCCCCAGGGGGGGCCGCAGCGCCGGGCCTCAGGCCTTGCCGTTGGGCGCAACCACCGCCAGCACGTCCCGCTCGGAGAGGATGAGGTAGTCCTGGTCATCGATCTTGATCTCGGAGCCGGCGTACTTCGCGTAGATGACCCGGTCTCCGACCTTCACGTCGAGCTCGACTCGCTGCCCGGTCTGCTCGTTGTACTTGCCGTTTCCGACGGCCTCGATCAGCCCTTCCTGGGGCTTCTCCTTCGCGGTGTCGGGGAGCACGATGCCACTCTTGGTGGTCTCCTCACGCTCCAGGGGCTTGACGACGACGCGATCTGCCAGCGGACGTAGCTTGAGGCTCATTGCGACCTCCTCCTCTGATTAGCACTCACCCGTACCGAGTGCTAAGAGTTTAGCACCTCAGGGGAGTAGGTTGGCAACTGGCGGTGCCCAGCTGGGAGCAGATTCGGCCCCCACCTCGGAGTCGGGGCCGGCCGAATCGCGGATCCAGGGAGCCCCGAGGCGCTCAGGCGTTGACCGCCTGCAGCGGTGAGCTCGCCTCCACCAGATCCTCGCTGCTGGCCTCCTCCAGGGTCTTGCCGGTGGGTTCTGGGAGGAGGAAGGTGACCATGATCCCCAGGACGGCGGTGGAGGTCGCGATCAACATCACCCCCGACAGCCCGAGGGTGCTCAGCACCAGCGGGAACGTGAAGGTCCCGATGAATGCCCCCACCTTGCCGGTCCCTGCGGAAAGGCCATGTCCGGTGGTGCGAGCGGACACCGGGTAAAGCTCGGAGGGCAGGACAAAGGTGGTGGTGTTGGGACCGAACTCCGTGAAGAAGTAGCTGAGCCCATAGAGCACCACGAAGGGCAGTACCTCCTTGACTATCCCGGGCACCACCCCCAGCAGCAGGAATCCCAGTGCCATCCCCGTGAATCCCAGGAACTGCAGGCGCCTGTGCCCGACCCGATCGATCGCGAGGAAGGCGAAGATGTAGCCCGGGAGGGCGAAGAGGCTGAACACCAGCAGGGTGAGCGCGGTGTCCTGGATCAGGCTGGCATGGGGCGCCAGCGCCTTGAGAATGAGCGGCGACGAGATGCTGTTGCCATAGAAGGTGTAGTCCAGCAGGAACCAGCTGCCTGCCGTGCCCACCAGCAGCAGGAGGTAGCGGGGGTTGGACACGAATTGCCCGAAGGAGAGCCGCACCCGCGGCTCCCTCACCTCCGCCTCCGCCTGGACCTGGTCGCGGGTGTAGGACCTCAAGGCCGCCGCCGCGGCCTCGTTCTTACCTTGCACCCTGGCCATGAACCGCGGCGACTCCGGCATCTTCCGGCGCAGATAGATCACCCCCAGGGCAGGGATCGCACCCAGGCCCAGCATCAGCCGCCAGGCAAGGTCGTGATTGACCCCCAGGGCGAGGATGATCAGGGCGACCACCGGCCCCATGATCAGACCCAGTGCCTGCATCGAAAAGACCATGCTCACCAGCCGGCCCCGGTTCTTGCGGTTGGAGTACTCGCTCATGATCACCGCGCTGACCGGGTAGTCGCCCCCGATGCCGATGCCCAGGACAAAGCGCCAGGCGATCAGCCAGACCAGGTTGGGCGAGAGTGCGCTGCCCACCGCGGCCACCGCCATCAGCGCCGCCTCCAGCCCATAGACGGCCTTGCGCCCGAACACGTCGGCGACCCGGCCGAAGATGGTGGCGCCGATCAGGGCGGCGATCAGAGCGGTGCTCCCCACCAGTCCGATCACAAAGGGCGAGGGGTGATACTCGACCTTGATGAGGGCCAGGGCGACGCCGATGATGAAGAGGTCGTAGGCGTCGGTGAAGAAGCCCATCCCGGCGGTGAACAAAACCCGCATGTGGAACCGTCCGATGGGCGCCTCGTTGAGAGCGTCCACCACACCCCGGCTGAGCGTCTCCCTGGACATTTGAGATCGGATCCTCCCTGGCGCCTGAGCCCTGGTAGGCGGGCCACCTCGATTGTCCCGAGGCGCGGGTTAAGCCGGGGTTAAGCGGGGGGCCGTGCCGCCAGACGCTCGGATCCGTCCCGGCAGCGGTCGCCGATCGGGCCGCTGCCGGGTCGGCGCTACCTCGGCGTCCCCACCACGAGCACCTGAGCTCAGCTCCCGCCAGCTGCTCGTAGCCGCTCCCGCAGCTCCGTCCGCCGGATCTTGCCGCTCACGGTCTTGGGCAGCTCCGAGACGAAATGGATCTCACGGGGATATTTGTACGGAGCAGTGACCCGCCGCACGTGCTCCTGGAGCTCCCGGGCGAGCTCGTCCGAGCCCTGGTGTCCAGGGACCAGAATCACGAAGGCGGTGACGATCTCGGTGCGCATCGGATCGGGCTTGCCGACCACCGCCGCCTCGGCCACAGCGGGATGCTCCAAGAGCGCCGACTCGACCTCGAAGGGGCCGATCCGGTAGGCGGAGGAGGTGATGACGTCATCGGCCCGGCTCTCGAACCAGAGATAGCCGTCCTCGTCCCTCCGGCCCCGGTCCCCGGTCAGGTACCAGTCGCCCTTGAAGGAGGCCGCGGTGGCCTCCGGGTCGCGGTAGTACCCGGCGAACAGCCCCAAGGGGCGCCGCGGGGCGGCTCGGACCGCGATGTTCCCTTCGTCGCCCACTCCGAGGACCTGGCCGAAGTCATCGACCACGTCCACCTGGTACCCGGGAACCGGCCTTCCCATCGAGCCCGGCCTGAGCGGGAGGCAGCGGAAGTTCGCCACGACGTTCACGGTCTCGGTCTGGCCGTAACCGTCGTATATGGGCAGGCCCACCCCCTCCTGCCACTGGCGGATGACCTCCGGATTGAGCGGCTCCCCGGCCGCCACGCAGTGGCGCAGCCGGGAGAGGTCCGGTCGGGTGAGATCGGTGAGCACCAAAGAGCGGTAAATTGTGGGCGGGGCACAGAAGGTGGTGATCCCATAGCGGGCGATCACGTCCAGCAAGAGGTCGGGGTCAGGCTTGCCCATGTTCATCTGGACCACCGCCGCGCCCTCCGCCCACTGCCCGAAGAGCTTGCCCCAGGCCGCCTTGGCCCACCCGGTGTCGGAGATGGTCCAGTGGAGGTCCCCGGGGCGCAGGTCCTGCCAGTAGCGTGCGGTGGAGCGGTGGCCCAGCCCGTAACTGGCCTGGGTGTGCAGCACCATCTTGGGGTGGGCCACGGTCCCAGAGGTGAAGTAGAGGAGCATCGGGTCCGATGCCGCCGTGGGATCAGCCGGGGTGGCGGCGTCCAGCGCCTGCTCCATGAGGGACCCGAGCGACGCCCAGCCGTCTCCCGCGGGCCTGCCGACCGCAATCCGCACCCTGAGCGACGGCATCAAGTCCGCCACCTCGTCCAGCTTGGGAGCCTGCTGGCTGTCGCAGATCGCTGCCACCGCCTCGGCCCGGCCCACCCGGTAGGCGATGTCCCGGGCCGTGAGCTGCACCGTCGCCGGCATCGGAACCGCGCCCATCCGGATCGCCCCCAGGACCGCGAAGTACCACTCGGGAACGCGGGGCAGGAGCACGAACACCCGATCTCCATGACCCACCCCGAGAGCCCGCAGGGCATTGGCCACCCTCCGGCTGGCGGACGCCAGGTCCGCGAAGGAGTGCTCCCCCACCACCTCACCGGCCGGCCCAAGGGACAGCAGCGCCAGCTCATCGGGTCGGGCGGCGGCCCGGGCCTCCAGGATGTCCAGGACGAAGTTGAAGCGCTCCGGAACCACAGGGGGTGGAGCCGCGACCTCCGCCTCGTAATCCACAAGGTTGGGCGGGCTCTCCCGGTCGGGTCGCTGGGTCACCCTGGCACCTCCCATCCCGTGGACGCTGGGCCGAGCTTAGGGGGGGAGTGGACCGAAGTCAACCGGAGATCAGGCCGCGTACGCCCGGAGACTCGGGTCGGCGTCCAGCGGCTCTAGGTCGAAGCCACGGAGGCTGGCCCGGACCAGCCCGGCGGCCCCGATCATGGCAGCGTTGTCGGTGCACAGGGAGGGGGCGGGGATCACCACTTCGGCCACCTTGGCGAAGCGCTCCCGCACCGTGGCCCGCAGAAGGCCGTTGCTGGCAACTCCCCCCGCCACCACCACCCGGGAGGCGCCAGCGCTCTCCGCGGCCGCCTCCAGCTGGGCCACCAGGGTCTCCACCACGGCAAGGCGAAAGCTGGCCGCGACGTCCGCCACCACTTGGGGATCCGTGGGGTCCAGCCCCCTCAGAAGGTAGAGGACCGCCGTCTTCAGTCCGCTGAAGGAGAAGTTGAAGTCGGGCAACAGAGGCCGCGGCAGGCGGTACCTTCCCGGGTTGCCGGAACCGGCGGCCCGGTCTATCTCCGGACCGCCAGGGTAGGCCAGCCCCAGCATCCGCGCCACCTTGTCGAAGGCCTCGCCGGCCGCGTCGTCGCGGGTGGCACCCATCAGGACCACGTCATCGTCAGCCCGATAGTGGATGAGGTCGGTGTGTCCTCCGCTGACCACCAGGGCCACGAACGGAGGCTCCAGGCCCGGCTCGGCGAGCTTTGCCGCCAGCACATGCCCAGTCATGTGGTTCACCCCCACCAGGGGGAGACCTGTGGCCAGAGCCAATCCCTGGGCATAGCTCACCCCCACGGCCAGGCAGCCGACCAGCCCCGGCCCCCTGGTGACAGCGATCCCATCCACCCCGGTCAGACCCCCCGACACGGGCTCCAGAGCCTGGTCGACCACCCCCCCGAGGCGCTCCAGGTGCATCCGGGCCGCCAGCTCCGGCACAACCCCGCCGTACCGGGCATGGGCGTCTGCCTGCGAAGCCACCACTGACGATCGGACTGTCCAGTCCGACTCGACGACGGCCGCGGCCGTCTCGTCGCAGGAGGTCTCGATCGCGAGCAACCTCACCCGCCAGGCCACCCCGGATCCGGCAGCGGGCCCAGCCCTTCGGCCTCCAACGCCCCCGCCACCTGGAGGAAGTGGGCCTTGAAGCGCGGAGCCTGGATGAGGTCCGACCACATGACCAAGGCGTCCTCTCCGTTGTCGGTGTAGTATCCCCGCCGCCGGCCCAGGATCCTGAACCCGAAGCTGTCATAGAGGTGGATGGCCACCTCGTTGCTGGGGCGCACCTCCAGGCTGATGAAGTTGGCGCCCAGATGGTAGGAGCGGTTCACCAGCGCGCAGAACATCGTCCGCCCCAGCCCGAGCCCCTGCTCCGATCGGCGAACCCCGATGGTGGTCACGTGGGCCTCCTCGCCCACCACCCAGAGGCCCCCGTAGGCCGCGATCTGGTCCTCTCTCCAGAGGCACTGGTAGTGGGCGGAGCGGTTCCCGGTCAGCTCTCGATGGTAGGCATTGCCAGGCCAGGGAGAAGGGAAGACGTCGATCTCGATCACCCGGACCTCAGGGATGTCCTGGATCTGCATCGGGGCCAGCCGCAGGCGCTGGGAAATCAGGATCACCGCTGGGCTCCCACTCGGACCGCGTAATCGGCGCTGACCTGATCGTACGGCACCCCGGGCCCTTCCGCGGCGGCAGCGAGTCGGGCGAGGGCCCGGTCCAAGCCGCGGCCCGGGTTTAGCCGCCGCTGGCCAGCGCCGACCGACGCCACGCCCTCCGGGTCGATGACCCCGGGGGCTTCGAGCCACGATGGAGGGAAGTCCTCGCCCTGGCTGACCAGCTGGCTCGGGCTGACCGCCGTCCAGCCCACCTCCGTCGCCGAGAACAGCTGTCCGAGGAGGCCGCCGCGCCCAGCGCTCCGCAGCACCAGGGCCCGGGCGCCCACCGGGTCCACCGTCTCCGCTACGACCTGCAGACTTCCGACCAGGTGTATCGGTAGCCCTCGGCCTTGGGCGAACCCCAGCCCTGCCGCCAGCCCCGACCGGACTCCAATGTAGGAGCCGGGCCCCCGGGCCACCAGCACCGCAGTCACCGGCGAGGGGACCACCTTGAGGAGGTCCCGCAAGGACTCGTGGACCGAGCCAACGCCCCCGGTCACCGCCCGGTGCCCCATCACCGCCCCCCCTTCAGAGATGACTACCAGCCCCGCGCCCCGGACCGAGGTGTCCAGCACCAGCTCAGCCACGACCGAACTCCTGCGCCAGCTCCGCCGGAAGGCGCAGTTGGAGACGCCGGCGCTGTTCCCCCAAGATCGCGATCTCCACCTCGCCCGTGTACCAGCCAGGACCCGCTCGCTCGCCCCACTCCACGACCGCCGCCCCCTCCTCCAGATGCTCGTCCAGCCCAAGGGAGGCGAGATCAAATCCGTCCGGCAGGCGGTAAAGATCCAGATGGTGGACGGTCACCCTTCCTGGATGGATGGAGTGGAGAAGGAAGGTGGGGCTGCGGACATCCTGCTCCCCCCCGGCCCCCGCCACGATGCCCTGGACCAGGGTCGTCTTACCCGCCCCTAGCTGGCCCCTCAACGACAGGCAGTCCCCAGACCGAAGGCAGTTGCCCAACCGGGCACCTATTGCTCTGGTGTCGTCCGGGCCCGCGGAGAGGATCTCGATCTCTTCCAAGAGCAAGCCTAGAAGTGCCGGAAGCCTGGCGCCGGCGGCCCCACCTCGGGCCCCTCGGGACGCTCCAGGAGGAGCACGCCCTCCCCCTGACACGCCCTTCCGACAACGGAAATCCCGGCACCGCCCGAGATTGACGTCAGCTCCCGTGCCACCGGCTCGGGAAGGCAGACCAGCAGCTCGTAGTCTTCACCGCCTCCCGCACCCAGCTGAAGCGATCCCCCGGGGAAGAAGTGCTCCAGCTCGCTCTCCAGGGGCAGGTGGTCAGCCCAGAGCTCAATCCGGCAGGAGCTGGCCGCAGCCAGCCGGCCGGCGTCGACCAGGAGCCCGTCACTGAGATCGGTCATGGCGTGGGCGCCGGCAGCCCGCAGGCGCCGACCCTCGGCCAGACGGGGGACAGGGGCCACCAGCCGCTGGCGCCACGACTCCGGCGGAACCGTCCCGCGCTCCATTAGCCGGAGGGCGGCCGCGGCTCCGCCCAGCCGCC
>JAJZGN010000063.1:0-9352 GCA_021798435.1 bacterium
CTACGTGGTGGTCAAGAACACCCTCGCCCGACGGGCCAGCACCGAGGCCGGGATCCCCCAGCTGAGCTCCAGTCTGGTGGGGCCGACAGCGCTCGCCATCGGCTACGACGATCTGAGTGCCCCTGCCCGGATCCTGGTGGAGTACGCCCGGGGGCACAGGCGCCCGGAGATGGTCAAGGGGGGGATTGCCGAGGGCCAGGTCCTCTCCGCCGAGGAGGTCCGGCAGCTGGCTGACCTCCCCTCCCGCGAGGTGTTGATGTCACAGTTGCTGGGAGTCATCGAGGCGCCGGTCGCCCAGCTGGTGCAGCTGCTGCAGTCGCCGGTCCAGGGCCTGGTGGGGCTGCTGGATGCCAAGGCCGAAAAGGCCGCCTGAGCCGCCGGCCCCAGGTCCAGATCAGACGCATTAGATAAGGAGGTAGATGAACATGGCCAAGGTCAAGGTGGAGGACTTCGTCGAGGCGCTGGGTGACTGGACCGTGCTGGACCTCGTCAACGCCAAGAAGCTGATCGAGGAGAAGTACGGCATCACCGCCGCGGCGCCGGTGGCGGCCGCGGCCGTGGCCGGACCGGCGGCGGAGGCCCCGCCCGAGGAGCAGACCGAGTTCGCGGTGATCCTGACCGCGGCCGGGGACCAGAAGATCGCCGCCATCAAGGCCGTTCGGGAGATCACCGGCCTTGGCCTGAAGGAGGCCAAGGACGTGGTCGACGGGGCACCCAAGGCGGTGCGCGAGGGGGTGAGTCGCGAGGAGGCGGAACAGGTCGCCAAGAAGCTGCAGGAGGCTGGTGCTAGCGCCGAGATCCAGTAGCGGCTCCCGGCGCCGGCGACCGCGTCTGCCAACGGGGCACGGACGGCGGGTGTGGTAGGATTGTCATTCCGCCGCCTGTGAAGTTCAGCCTTCGCCCACGCTTGCCTGGAGAACTCTAGCTCATGCCGTCATCCTCTGCTGCCTTGTCCGCCGTGCCTGAGCGCCTCTCGTACGGGAAGCTTCCCGAGGTGCTCGAAGTCGGCAACCTGATCGAGACCCAGCTGAACTCCTTCCGCTGGTTTCTGGAACGGGGGCTGCGAGAGCTTTTTGACGAGATCAACCCCATCACTGACTACACCGGCAAGAACTACGAGCTGCGCTTTCTGGACTACAGCTTCGGCGAGCCCAAGTTCGACCAGGAGGAGTGCCGCAATCGCGACATGACCTTCGCCGCTCCTCTGCGGATCATGACCCGGCTCCACATCAAGACCGGGGAGAACGCCGGTGAGATCAAGGAGGCGGAGGTCTACCTGGGCGACTTCCCCATGATGACCGCCGAAGGTACCTTCCTAGTCAACGGCACCGAGCGGGTGGTGGTGAGCCAGCTGGTCCGCTCCCCGGGGGTCTACTTCACCGCCGGCGCTGACAACCCGGCCACCGGGCGGCCTCTCTATGCGGTCAAGTTCATCCCCAACCGGGGGGCCTGGCTGGAGATCGAGACCTCCACCAAGGACGTGCTCACAGCCAAGATCGACCGGAAGCGCAAGTTCCAGGCCACCACCCTGATTCGGGCTTTGGGCTACCCCAGCGACGACGACATCCGCCACTTCTTCCGGGACGTCGACACCGATCCGGAGCACCGCTACATCGACGCCACCCTGGAGAAGGACCCCAGCCACGACGTCAACGAGGCGCTGATCGAGCTCTACCGCAAGATCCGCCCCGGGGACCCGCCGACGGTGGAGAACGCCCGCAACCTCCTCCAGGCTCTCTTCTTCAATCCCCGGCGCTTCGACCTGGGCCGGGTCGGCCGCTTCAAGCTGGACAAGCGGCTGGGCCTCAGCGAGGCGGAGGCCAGGCAGCGGGCGGAGGACAAGGACCTGCGAGTCCTCGCCCACGAGGACTTCATCAACATCATGCGCCGGCTGATCGAGCTCAACAACGGCCGGGGCGAGGCGGACGACATCGACCACCTTGGCAACCGCCGGGTGCGGGCGGTGGGGGAGCTGCTGCAGAACCAGTTCCGCACCGGGCTGCTGCGCATGGAGCGGATCATCAAGGAGCGGATGACGATCTGCGACGCCACCACGGTCACCGCGGCCTCGCTGATCAACGCCCGTCCGGTGGTGGCGGCGATCAAGGAGTTCTTCGGCTCCAGCCAGCTGTCGCAGTTCATGGATCAGCACAATCCGCTCTCCGAGCTCACCCACAAGCGGCGCCTCTCGGCCCTGGGGCCTGGGGGACTCTCCCGGGAGCGGGCGGGGTTCGACGTGCGGGACGTCCACTTCAGCCACTACGGGCGGATCTGCCCCATCGAGACCCCGGAGGGGCCGAACATCGGCCTCATGGGGTCGTTGGCCACCTTCGCCCGGGTGAACGACTTTGGATTCATCGAGACCCCGCTGCGGCGGGTCCTGCGCTCGCTCTCCCCGGCGGAGGATGGGGAGCGACTGGTGGGACGGCAGCTGGCCGAGGAAGGGGCCGGGCTGAAGGCCGGGGCCCGCCTCAAGGTGCCGGACGTCGAGCGTCTCGTGAAGGACGGGGTGGAGCGGGTCGCGATCACCCCCTGGGTCAGCGATGAGGTGCTCTTCCTGTCCGCGGACGAGGAGGACAAGTACACCGTCGCCCAGGCCAATGCCCCCCTCTCCGGGAACGGGGAGTTCAAGGTGCAGCACACCCCGGCGCGCACCCGGCACACCTTCAAGGACGTGCCCGTCGGCGAGGTGGACTTCATCGACGTCTCGCCCAAGCAGACGGTCTCGGTGGCCACGGCGATGATCCCCTTCCTGGAGCATGACGACGCCAACCGGGCCCTCATGGGCTCGAACATGCAGCGCCAGGCGGTTCCTCTGGTGACCACCGACTCCCCGGTGGTGGGCACGGGGATGGAGTACTTCGCCGCCAAGGACAGCGGGGAGCTGATCGTGGCCCCGACCGCGGGAAGGGTGGTGGGGGTTCATGTGCCCCTGGCGGAGGTCCGCTCAGATCTCACCAAGATCGTCCGCAGCGGACAGGACAGCGGCCTCGGGATCCTCTTCCGCCCCGACGACGGGGGACCGGACGTCTGGTATGGGGTGCACAAGTTCGTGCGCAGCAACCAGGGGACCTGCCTCTCCCAGCGGATCGTGGTGAACCCCGGCGACCGGGTGGGGAAGGGCGCGATTCTCGCCGACGGCCCCTCCACCAATCTGGGGGAGCTGGCCCTGGGGAAGAACGTGCTGGTCGCCTTCATGCCCTGGGAGGGCTACAACTACGAGGACGCCATCCTCATCTCCGAGTCGGTGGTGCGGGACGACAAGTACACCTCCATCCACATCGAGGAGTTCGAGGTGGAGGTGAGGGACACCAAGCTCGGGCCGGAGGAGGTCACCCGGGACCTGCCCAACGTCTCGGAGGAGAGCCTTCGGAACCTGGACGAGCGTGGCATCGTCTACGTGGGCGCCGAGGTCCAGCAGGGTGACATCCTGGTCGGCAAGACCACCCCCAAGGGGGAGTCCGAGCTCTCGGCCGAGGAGCGACTCCTGCGGGCGATCTTCGGCGAGAAGGCCAAGGAGGTGCGCGACAGCTCCCTGCGGGTCCCCCACGGGGAGCGCGGGGTGGTGGTCGACATCAAGCACTTCAGCCGGGCCGGGAAGGACGAGCTGCCGGCCGGGGTGAACGAGCTGATCCGGATCTATGTAGCCCAGAAGCGGAAGATCGCTCAGGGCGACAAGATGGCCGGGCGCCACGGCAACAAGGGGGTCATCGCCCGGATCCTTCCGATCGAGGACCTGCCCTTCCTGCCCGACGGTACTCCGGTGGAGATCGTGCTCAACCCCCTCGGGGTGCCCAGCCGGATGAACCTCGGCCAGGTGCTGGAGACCCACCTGGGGTGGGCGGCGGCGGCGCTCGGCGTCAAGGTGGCAACCCCGGTCTTCGACGGCGCCTCGGAGTCCCAGATCGAGGACGAGCTGGAGCGGGCCGGCCTGCCCCGGGACGGCAAGACCATCCTTCGGGACGGGCGCACCGGGGAGCCCTTCGAGAAGCCGATCACGGTGGGGGTGATCTACATGCTGAAGCTGGCCCACCTGGTGGAGGACAAGATCCACGCCAGGAGCACCGGGCCCTACAGCCTTGTGACCCAGCAGCCTCTGGGGGGCAAGGCCCAGTTCGGCGGCCAGCGCTTCGGGGAGATGGAGGTGTGGGCGCTGGAGGCCTACGGCGCCAGCCACATCCTGCAGGAGATCCTGACCATCAAGTCGGACGACATCGTGGGTCGAGTCAAGGCCTATGAAGCGATCGTCAAGGGCGATAACACCCTCGACGCCGGGGTTCCGGAGTCGTTCCGGGTACTGGTCAAGGAGCTCGAGGGGCTGGCCCTGGGGGTGGAGATCATGTCTGAGAACGAGGAGCAGATCGTGTTCACGGAGGACGACATGCCCGACATGCCCCTCGGTCTGGGGATCAACCTCGAACGGGACGAGCGGGACGACGCCGAGGACGTCGGGCGCTGAGGGTGCTCTGTCCCCGACTTCCCCGCCTCGTCCCCGCGCCCGCCACTCGACTTCGCCGCGACCTCATCCACCCATTCGCCAGGAGGCGGACAAGCCTTGCTCAAGCTTGAGAACTTCGACGCCCTAAAGCTGTCCCTCGCCAGCCCCGAGATGATCCTCTCGTGGTCCCATGGGGAGGTGACCAAGCCCGAAACCATCAACTACCGCACCCTCCGCCCGGAGCGGGACGGGCTCTTCTGCGAGAAGATCTTCGGCCCCACCAAGGACTGGGAGTGCCACTGCGGCAAGTACAAGCGGTACCGCTACAAGGGCATCATCTGCGACAAGTGCGGGGTCGAGGTGACCCGCAGCAAGGTGCGCCGGGAGCGGATGGGGCACATCCGCCTGGCGAGTCCTGTGTCGCATGTCTGGTACTTCAAGGGGATCCCCAGCCGACTGGGGCTGCTCCTCGACATGTCACCCCGCAACCTGGAGAAGGTGCTCTACTTCGCCAACTACATCGTCACCAAGGTGGATGAGGCCAAGCGCGAGGAGCTGCTAGCTCAGTTCGATCCCCACAGCAGCCAGCGGATCGCGGAGCTGGAGCAGGCGGCGGAGCAGGAGGCCACGACCTTCATCGCTGAGCGGACAGCCCAGGCGGCAGAGGTGGAGGAGGAGGCCGGCAAGCGTGCCGAGTCCTTGCTCGCCGCCGCTGAGACCCAGCGCGAGGACCTCGAGGAGCAGGCCGAGCAATTGACTCGGAGGGCGGAGGCCGGCCTGGGCAAGAAGGCCCCATCTGACTTCGTTCTCAAGGCCGGTGAGGACCGGCAGGTGGTGGTCAAGAAGGGCGCCCCGCTGGCGGAGTCCCATCTTGAGGAGATCGCCACGGCGGTCGCGGAGCTGATCTCGAAGGTCAGCGGGACGGCCTCCGCCGAGGCTGAGACGGTGCGCTCGGAGGCTGCCGCCAAGGCCGCGGGTCTGCGCCAGGAGGTGGACGAGCGCCAGGCGGCCGGTGCCGCGGTGGGAGACGAGGAGATGGCCCGGGTGCGAGCGGAGCTGGAGGAGGCGGGGGAGAAGCTGCGCCAGCTGGCTCCCCGCCAGCTGCTCAGCGACGCCGATTATCGGGAGTACACCGAGAAGTTCGGCTCGGTGTTCCGGGCCGCGATGGGGGCCGCCGCCATCAAGGAGATGCTGGACCAGCTCGATCTGGCCGCGGAGTCGGCCCATCTCAGGGAGGAACTGACCTCAACCAGCGGCCAGCGCCGCCAGAAGGCCGTGAAGCGGCTGCGGGTGGTGGAGGCCTTCCGGAAGAGCGACACCCGCCCCACCTGGATGATCCTCGAGGTGCTGCCGGTCATACCCCCGGAGTTGCGGCCCATGGTGCAGCTAGATGGCGGGCGGTTCGCCACCTCCGACCTCAACGACCTCTACCGGAGGGTCATCAACCGCAACAACCGCCTCAAGAGGCTGTTGGAGCTGGGCGCCCCCGAGATCATCGTCCGCAACGAGAAGCGGATGCTTCAGGAGGCGGTGGACGCTCTCATCGACAACGGACGGCGCGGCCGGGCCATAACCGGAACCGGCAACCGCAAGTTGAAGTCTCTCTCAGACATGCTCAAGGGGAAGCAGGGGCGCTTCCGTCAGAACCTGCTCGGCAAGCGGGTGGACTACAGCGGTCGCTCGGTGATCGTCGTCGGCCCGGAGATGAAGCTCAACCAGTGTGGTCTACCCAAGCGGATGGCTTTGGAGCTCTTCAAGCCCTTCGTGATGCGGGAGCTGGTGAGCCAGGGGTTCACCCAGAACATCAAGAGCGCCAAGCGCATGGTCGAGCGGGCGCGCCCCGAGGTCTGGGACGTCCTCGACCAGGTGATCCAGGACCACCCGGTCCTGCTCAACCGGGCACCCACCCTGCACCGATTGGGGATCCAGGCCTTCATGCCGATCCTGGTGGAGGGATCCGCGATCCAGATCCATCCACTGGTCTGCACCGCCTTCAACGCCGACTTCGACGGCGACCAGATGGCGGTCCATGTGCCGCTGTTCAGTGGCGCCATCGCCGAGGCCAAGAACCTAATGATGTCGTCGAACAACATCCTCTCTGCCAGCGACGGGAACCCGGTGGTGGCTCCCACCCAGGACATGGTTCTGGGGGCCTACTGGCTCACCGCCCTGGAGGTTCCTCTGGCGCAGGCCGACGCGGAGAGGGTGCACCGGTACAGCTCCCCGGCCGAGGTGGTCCTGGCCTACGACACCAAGGCGGTGGGGCTGCACCAGCCGATCCGGGTGAGGATGCCGCGCAATCAGGTGGAGCTGGGCTGGACCGGTGAGGGGGAGTTGGCGAGTGTGCTCACCACCCCAGGACGGGTGATCTTCAACGAGGTCCTGCCGCTGGGGCGCCCGGTACGCGAGGGTTCGGACGCTTCCCCCATGGTCTTCCAGAACCGGGTCTTCGATCGCAAGGAGCTCCGGGCCCTGGTCGCCATCTGCTACCGCCTCTATGGCAACGAGGTCACGGCGGAGGTGGTGAACGACATCAAGAGGCTGGGCTTCGGTTACGCCACCAAGTCGGGGACCACGATCTCAGCCATGGACATCAAGACGCCGCCCGAGAAGGCCGAGATCATCGCCAAGTCAGAGAAGGCCGTCGACGAGGTCACCCTCCAGCACCGGCGCGGTCTGATCACCGAGGACGAGCGCTACGGGAAGACGGTGGAGATCTGGACTCAGGCCACCGAGTCGGTGACCCAGGCCACCGTGGCCCACTTCGATCCCTTCTCGTCGGTGATGATGATGTCGGAGTCCGGAGCTCGGGGCACGGTCCAGCAGATCCGCCAGCTGGCGGGGATGCGCGGGCTGATGGCCGATCCCACCGGCCGGATCATCGACATGCCCATCAAGGCCAATTTCTCCGAGGGGCTCCAGGTGCTGGAGTACTTCATCTCCACCCACGGAGCTCGCAAGGGTCTGGCGGACACCGCCCTGCGCACCGCCGACTCCGGGTACCTCACCCGGAGGCTGGTGGACGTGGCCCAGGACGTCATCGTCCGGGAGGAGGATTGCGGGACCAGCAACGGCATCTGGGTCAGCGACCTGAGCCAGGATGGGGAGCCTTTCGAGGAGAGGATCGCGGGCCGGGTGGCGGCGGCTGACGTCGCCTCGCCGGACGGACGGGTCCTGGTGGTGGCGGGGGAGGAGATCTCCGACCCACTGGCTGCGGAGATCGCCGCTCTGGGCCTGGAGCGGATTCGGGTCCGCAGCGTTCTCACCTGCGGAGCGACCCGGGGAGTGTGCCGTCGCTGCTACGGGCGCAACCTCGCCACCGGCAAGCTGGTGGAGATCGGGGAGGCGGTGGGGATCATCGCCGCCCAGTCGATCGGGGAGCCAGGTACCCAGCTCACCATGCGAACCTTCCACACCGGGGGTGTGGCTGGGCTGGACATCACCCAGGGGCTGCCGCGGGTCGAGGAGCTCTTCGAGGCCCGGATTCCCAAGGGCAAGGCAGTCCTGGCGGAGGCGGGCGGGATGGTCGAGATCCTGCGCACCGACGCCGGTCGCAAGGTGCGGGTGACGAGCCGAGAGGAGTTCGACGCCGCTCACACGGTGGAGGCGGGCTTGGAGCTGCTGCCAGAGATCGCCGCGGGAGCCCTGGTCGGAGAGGGCCAGCTGCTGGCAGCGGGCACCCGGGATGGCAAGCCGGTCTCCCTGCAAGCCAGGATCGGAGGCCGGGTGGCGGAGGTCCGCCGCGCGAAGGCCGGGACCGAAGTCCGGATCCGGGCGCTGGAGGAGGAGGTCAAGGAATACCCCATCCCCCACGGGGCCCAGCTGCGCGTGGCCGACGGAGACCAGGTGCGGGCGGGCGACGCCCTGACGGCGGGATCGGTGAGCCCCCAGGAGCTGCTCTACATCAGCGGGCGCGAGGCGGTCCAGGAGTACCTGGTCCGCGAGGTCCAGAAGGTGTACCGCTCCCAGGGGGTGGACATCAATGACAAGCACATCGAGGTGATCGTCCGCCAGATGATGCGCAAGGTGCGGATCGAGTCTGGAGGGGACACCGAGCTGCTTCCCGGGGAGATCGTCTCCCAGTGGGAGTATGACCAGGCCAACGCCGAGATCCTGGCCGAGGGCGGCGAGCCGGCGATCGCCGCCACCGTCCTTCTGGGGCTGATCAAGGCGGCGCTGAACACCGCCAGCTGGCTGTCGGCGGCCTCATTCCAGGAGACCACGAGGGTTCTCACCGAGGCGGCCATCTCCGGCAAGGTGGACCGCCTCACCGGCCTCAAGGAGAACGTGATCATCGGCAAGCTGATCCCGGCGGGGACCGGGCTCGACTACTACCGCAAGCTGCGGGAGGAGGCGGCCCGCTACCTGGCTGAGTCTGAGGCCCTGGCCGAACCGGTGGTCCTGGACGGTGAGGACCTCAACCAGTTCGAGGAGCCGGCCGAGGTGCCGGTGCTGGACCAGGCCGTTGAGTGATCCTCTGGGGTCCGGCCCGCGCCGGACCCCGGGGGATCCCCCCCACCCCAGGCTCGAGGTGGGGATCGACTGCCTGGATCCGGTCGCGCTGGCACCATTCTGGCTTCGCGCCCTCGGCTACTCGGAGACCAGCGGGCTGGGGGACCCCTACCTCGACCTTGTGCCACCTCCGGGAGGTGTTCCGGTCTTCCTTCAGCGTGTGGAGGAGACCAAATCGGTCAAGAACCGAGTCCACCTGGACCTCTTCACCGCCGACCCCGAGGGACTGGTGGCAGAGCTGCTGGGGGCCGGCGCCGCTCTGGTCGGAGATCCGTTCGGCGGCCAGCCCTGGGAATGGCAGGTGATGGCGGACCCTGAGGGGAACGAATTCTGCGTTTGCCGGGAGGAGCAGTAGGGCGCTCCCGGAACTCCTCAAGAGAGGTCGAAGATCGCGGTCCTCAC
>JAJZGN010000063.1:9362-9727 GCA_021798435.1 bacterium
TCCGACATGTCCATCAGGGTCCATTTGCCCCCGATGCGCCCCCAGCCGCTGCGCTTGCCGCCAGCACCTCCGAAGGGCATGTTGATGTCCCAGTAGTCGGTGGTGTCGTTGACCACGACCTGGCCTGCCTGGAGGTGCTCGGCGAAGTGGAAGGCCCGGGCGAGGTCGCGCGTGAAGACCGCCGCCTGCAGCCCGAGAGCGTCCGCATTGGCGAGCCTCAGGAGTTCGGCGTCGTCAGCCGCGACCGTGACCGGGAGGAGCGGCCCGAACGACTCCTCCTGAAAGGCCGCCATGCCCGGGGTCACCTGGTCCATGATCGTGAACTCGTAGTACAGGTCGGTCGGCATCCCCGCCCGCCGCGCTCC
>JAJZGN010000064.1 GCA_021798435.1 bacterium
CTGCCCGGGGATGACCCCGGCCTGGCGGCCGGGTGGACCATGGGCGGAGACGTCCGTCACGTCACCGTGGGGGAGGGTGCGGGAGAGCTCCAGCTCGAGGCCACCACCGGGGCCGTCTGGGTGGAGATGGGTTGACCGACCCAGAGCTCCACCCGCCCCACCGCTGCCCGGTCTGCGGCGAGGAATTGCGGCTGACCCGGCTCAGCTGTCGCGCCTGCGGAACCGAACTCAGCGGGGACTTCCCCAGCTGCGAGTTCTGCTCCCTGGGAGGGGAGGAACGAGAGCTCCTGAAGTCGTTCCTGGCGTCCCGCGGCAACATGAAGGCGCTGGAGCGCGGGCTGGGGGTCAGCTACCCGGCGGCCCGCTCCCGGCTGGACGCGGTCCTGGTCAAGCTGGGGCTGGAGCCCGGGGCGCCGTCCCCACCCGAGGGCCCGCTGGAGCTTCTGCGCGCCCTGGCCCGAGGCGAGGTCTCGGTGGAGGAGGCGCGGTCAGGGTTGGACTCCGGGGCCTGACCCGGGGGGTAGGGCTCAGCGGAACCCGTAGAGCCCCTCGTGGAAGTCGCCGGTCTCAGACCAGCGGCGGATCACCCGGTCCACCACCTCCTCGTCCACCTGGGCCGCCCCCATCTGGCGGGCGTTGCCCTCCACCGCCTCCAGGACCTGCCCCTTCACGAACTCTGGTACTCGCGCGAACCGGGCGAGGGCGGAAGCGGTCCAGGGGAGCTCCTGCGGTCGTCGCTCCTGGATCCGGTGGGAGACCTCACCCCACATCTGGTACTTGATCTCCATGATCTCCGGGGTGATCGTGGTCCCGAGCCCCTTCTTGAGTGCGGTCCACTCCACCCGCCAGCGGGTGAGCTCCCGGCAGAAGGCGGGCACCTCCTCGAGCCGCCGCTCGGCCGCCTCGGTCCAGGTGAACTGGGGGAGGCCGGTCCGGTCGCTCAGGGGATGGCCATACCCCAGCTTCTTCCCCAGGCTCTCCACGAACTTGGAGCCGATCTCGTCCACCCCCCGCTGGCGGGCCCGCTGCTCGGCGGCCCCGACCGCCATCTTCTCGGCCCGCTCGGGGTCGATGTGGCTGGCGGGGGCGGCCTGCCGGGCCCGCCGAACCGCCTCCAGATGGGCGTCGAGGTCCCATCCGGGCGCCCCCTCGTCGTGGGGCACCGGGCAGCCTTCGGCGGCCGGTCCGGCTCCCGGATACGGGCAGCGCTCCGCTTCCGGCTCCGGCATGGTCAAACCTCCTCGGCGCCTGGCTGATCCGCCGATGGGCAGCGGACGGGTTCCTCCGGGGTGCCCGCCAGGAGTCGGCCACAGGCCTCCTGGAGCTGGCCCATCTGGCTCGAGTCTAGCGGGCCGGCGAAATGGTCCTGCAAGGAGCGCATGTGGATCTCCGCACTGCTGAGCAGCTGGCGCCTGCCCTCCTCGGTGAGGGTGGCGAAGGAGCCTCGGGCGTCACTGGGGCACACCTCACGCCGCACCAGCCCCGAAGCCTCCATCCGCTCCACGAGGCGGGTCAGGCCGCTGCGGCTGAGCAGCACCTGATCGGCCAGCTGAGCCATTCGCAGCCGGCCCTCTGGGACCTGCTCCAGCTGCACCAGCACGTCGTACTCGGCCAGCGGCAGGGCCCGGGCGGCCAGGAGCTCCCGCTCCAGCGCCCGGATCAGGACCGCGTGGGCGCGCAGGAAGGACTTCCAAGCGGCCATGGCCGCCGGGTCGATCGCCACTCCCGTGATTGCTTGCACAGACAATTACTTCTGAGGTATGATTGTATCAGCAACTAAGACCGCGGCAGGCGCGACATTGGAGGATTGTGCATGACTTGGAAGTTGGACATGGCCCACTCGGCGATCGAGTTTTCGGTTCGCCACATGATGGTGAGCACGGTGAAGGGCAACTTCAGGGAGTTCAGCGCCGATTTGGAGCTCGATCCCGAAGACCTGACCAAGAGCTCGGTCCGGGCGGTCGTGGAGGTGGCCAGCGTCGACACCCGCGACCCCCAGCGCAACGCCCACCTCACCTCCGCGGACTTCTTCGAGGCCGAAAGGTTCCCGGAGATGGTCTTCCAGAGCACCGGGGTGGAGCACCTGGGTGGGGACCGCTACCGGGTGACCGGCGACCTGACCATCAAGGACGTGACCCGGCCGATCACGCTGGAGGTCACCCACCTCGGGACCCAGCTCAGCCCCTACGGCATCAAGGCGGCCGGCTTCGAGGCTACCACCACCCTCAGCCGCAAGGACTTTGGCCTCACCTGGAACGTGGCCCTGGAGTCCGGCGGGATGCTGGTGGGCGACCAGGTGAAGATCTCGGTGGATGCCGAGGCCAACCTGGTCGCCGAGGCCGCCGTGGCCTGAGCGCCCGCGGTGTCCGGCGGCCCGCTGATCGGGCCGCCGGACCGTCTGGGGGGTCAGCCCTCCGCCTCCTCGTCTTCGTCTTCGATCTCGTGGAAGACCTCGCCCGGGGCCAGTCGCTCAGGGCAGAGAACCCCCGTCAGGTGGTCCGACTCGTGCTGGACGATGCGGGCCAGCCAGCCTTCGAAGCTGCGCACCACCCCGCGTCCCTGGGGGTTGCGGTAACGGACCGTGGCGGACTCGAACCGGCGCACCACACCCACTTGACCGGGGAGGGAGAGGCACCCCTCGCGGGCATCCACCTCGCCCTGGGCAGAGAGCCGCACCGGGTTGCAGATGGCGAAGCGCCGGCCCTCATAGACGATCACCGCCAACTGCAGGCTGAGCCCCACCTGGGGGGCGGCCAGACCCACCCCGTTCCATTCCACGCACCGCTCATACATCTCCGCCACCAGCTCCTTCAGCTCCTGATCGAAGTTGCGGACCTTCTCGGCCCGGTGGTGGAGGACTGTTGCCGGATCCGTGACCAGCCGCAGCGGCGACGGGAACCTCATCCCAAGATCATCCCAGCCGGGGGGGCGGGGATGCCCAGAAGCTCCATCGCGGCCTCCCGGGTCATCCCCGGCTGCACCAGGACCTCCGCCAGGGACGTGAGGCTGGAGAGCGCCACCCCCTCCCCGAAGGTGAGGTGGCAGCCGTTGAGTGCCACCAGCTCCTCAGCGGTCGGAGCCCGAACGCAGATAACCGCCCGGGCCAGGGCCTCGTCCCGGCGGAGCTTGAAGCCCACGCCAACCAGCTTGCGCCCGCCCAGGGAGAGGTCGCTGAACCCCGGGCACCAGGCGCCCGCAACGCGCCCCCGCTGAAGCTCTATCCCGCCCAGCCGATCTCGCAGCCAGGTTCCCACCAGGTCGAGGACCTCGTCCAGGGGTCGGGGCATCCCCGGAGCCAGCCGCCCCGCGAACAGGAGTGACAGCCACCCTGGGCCGCCCGGTCCCACCGTGCCGCCGATCGGGCTGAGCCGGACCTCCCCGATTCCCGGGATCGCCGAGATCGCGGCCACCACCTGGGGCCGGCGGGCCAGCGACGGACCCAGGGTGACCCCGGGGCGGCTGATCAGGGGCAGCAGCAGCGCACGGCTGGGCTCAGGGGGGACGAGGTCGAAGATCCGCCCCGCGCTGAGGAGGGGGTCGTCCTCGGACCGGGGGCCGACCTGGTCCAAGACCCAGCCCCGAAGCTTGCCGCTCACCTTCCCTACACCGCCGGGTCACCGACCGGTCGCCCAGACCCGGTCGCTCTTTTCTCCAGGATCCCGGCCAGGGCCTGCAGGGACCGCTGGGCCTGGAGCTCGAGGATTCCGCTCACCCCAAAGCGCGCCGCCAGCAGCCCCAGAGGGCCGCCGGGCAGCTGGTAGACCAGCCGCTGGGTGACCTCCGTGATCTGGGGGCCCTGCGCCAAGCAGGTCACCTCCAGCCGGCCCGTAGCCCCCAACGCCTGGCCGGAGCTGGTGAGGAGCCGGGGCGGGACGCAGCGCCCGATCACCCACACGCTGTCCGCCAGCCGGCCGCCCGCGACCAGCCGGATGTGCAGGCGGTCGCCCTCCAGCACCGGTCGATGGCTTGTCCCCCGAACCTCGCGGACCCCGAACATCCAGCGGGGCGCGTTGTCAATGTCCGAGATGAAGTCGAAGACCAGCGCTGGAGCCGCCCGGATGAGGCGGCGCGCGCAGGCCTCAGGCATCGGGGGACGGCGGCGGCGGCATGTGCGCTCCTGAGGATATCCCGTACCGTTGAGGGGATGTTGCTGAGTCAGCTGGAGGGGCTGGACCGCTTCCTGCAGTGGGACCTGGTCACACTCAACCCCTGGGGCACTCCGGTGTGGGCGGCGGTGGGCGCCCGGCTACTTCCCGATCAGGGTGAGATCTGGACCTCCACCACCGTGGGCTTCACCTCCAAGGTGCGCAACCTCACAGTCCACCCTCGGGTGGCGATGATGCGCTGGACCGTGGCCGGGGACCCGGTGGTGATAAGGGGAGAGGCCACGGTGCACTCCGGGGACGGCACCGAGAACCTGGCCCAGCTCTTCCGCCTCATGGGAGGCCCCGGGGCCCAGCGCGAGTTCTTCGGGATCAGCTCGGAGCACCCCTTCTGGCGCCGGCTCTACGGGGAGTACTGGCGACGGGTCCTGATCCGAGTTCGGATCACCGAGATCTGGAGTGTGGCCGAAGGGCAGAAGTGGGCCAACCACCGAGTCGGTCGCTTCACCTTGCCAAGGGAGCGCCGCCCGCCCTCGCCCATCGGCCCGCCACGGCGTCGGGCCCATTCCGGCCGGCTGCAGCTCTCAGGGCTGCAGATGCTGGCGGATGGGATGCCATCGGCGCTCGCTGTCCTGGACCGGCCCAGCCGGGCGCCGCTCGCGCTCCCGGTGCGGGCCCGGCTGCGCCACGGGGGGATGGAGGTGATGGTGCCGGCGGAGCTGGGGTCGGGAGCAGAACGTCAGGCATCGCTGGTGACCCGGGTCGTGGACGACTCCTACGAGATGGCCCGCATGGTCGGCTGGATCGGCGCTGTGGGCGGCGGTGAGGGCTGGCGCCGGTTCAGCCCCCGCTCCGTCTACGGCTTTGTGAAGCCTCCCGGGGTGGTGCCGGACGTGGCCGCCGGACTGGTGGCGGCACTGGCGGCAGCCGGCGACCGCTCGGAGGTGAGCCGGCCGCGGGTGCGAAGCTCGGCGCGGCAGGCCGGCGGGGAGACGGTACCACCTCTGCGTCTTCCGGCCTCGGTCTGGGCGGCCGTCGAACGGCTGTTCGTCGCCGCCGCAGGCGACGCCCCCTGGCTCGGTGCTGCCGCCGCCCTGGCCAAGGTGCAGGATGACCAGTTCCCGCTCGCGCTGCTGGCCCAGCGCGCCACCATGGAGAGGGACTTTGCCCACTCCCTCCTCGTGCGCGGACACCGGCCGCTGGCCACCGTGGGGCTGGTGGGAGCGGCCCGCTCATTCCGACCCCGCCGGACGCAGCCGATGGTGGAGGCGCGCCGACGGGAGCGGGTGCGGCAGCTCCTGACCGACGAGCTTCGCCAGACGCTCCCGTCCGACCTCATGTTCGGCCTTCCCCACACGCCTCCGGGGGATGCCGGCATCGCCCCTGATCCGGGTTCCCTCACCAGCTCGGTGGCCCTCAGCCTGGCCGAGTCCGCCGTGGCGGTGGTGGACCGGCTGCTCCCCCGGCTTCCCCTCTGGCGATGACGTCTGGCCCCTCGGGGCGCGAGGTTGTGGGGCTCCTGGTTCTGACCTCAGCGGCTCGCCTCGCCCGGCGGCGTCCGCAGCGATTCTGGCCGGTCATGACCCTTGGCATGACGCTGGCCGGGCTCAGCGCGGTCCCCAGGGCCCGGACCGCCAGTTGGCGCGGGAGCTGGAGGTGGTCGGTGGCGGCGCTGGGCCTGGGTGCGGGCCTGCACCTCGGAGTCCGGGCAGGGGCGAGGCTCGCTGGCCGAGTCTCCCCCGCGGCCGCCGCCCTGGACTGGCTGCAGGGGGCCTTGGGCTCCGCTCCCACTCCGACCCGGGCGGTGCTCAGCGTCCCCGCTGTGATCGGCGAGGAGCTCTTCTGGAGATCTGGAGGATGGATCGCGGAGACCGGGCCGGTCTGGGGCTCCGCCCTCGGGTACGCCGCCGCCCAGCTTCCAAGCCAAAACCCCCTGCTGGTGATGGGCGCCGTGCCCCTCGGGCTCCTGACCACCTGGATGCGCCGCCGATCGGGATCGCTCCTGCCGGTGGTGATCTGCCATCTGGTGTTCTCGGAGATGACCCTGGCCTGGCCGGGGCTGCCGTTTCCCAGCGGTTCACCTGGGGCGACAGAGCCGTAACCAGTATGTGAACCGGGTCCTAGCTGCGGCTGGCAAGATCAGCCCGTGGCCACCCTTCTCAGCCGGGATCCCGGGGACGGCCCCTGGGAGGCGCCCCTAGCCACCTCCCCTCCGGGAGAGGGCCAGGAGCTGGCTCTGCGCCAACTCCTGGCGCCGGACGGCCTCAAGATCACCGCCGAGCCGGTTCGGCGGCTCCAGGATCGCGCGGTGATCGCCTACGAGCTCAGGTGGCGGCTCCCCAGGCTCGACGCCCTCCCGTCCCGGGATGACATCTGGGCCGCCGCCGATGCCTACGGCGAGGCCGAGGCCCTTGACGACGCTGTGATCCGAGCCCAACTGGGAGTGGCCGACCGGGTGGCTCCCGCCGGCGTGCTCATCAACCTCACCGCGCGCCGGCGGAGCCGGCCCGGCCTGGGAGCGCTCCTGGGACGCCACCTGGAGGCGCACGGCATCCCCCGCTCCAGCGTCGTCTGGCAGCTCAGCGAGCAGGACGAGCTCGAAGTTGCCGCCCCCACAGCGGAGCTGGCCCTCGACCTCCGCCTGCGGGGGTACCGAGTGGGCCTGGCCGAGGTGGGGGAGGGGCGCATGCGGATTTCGGTCTTGGCCCGGGTCCACCCCGACCTGGTCCATGTGGACCGCAGCCTGGTCGAGGGGGTCGAGCATGATCCCGGGCTGGCGGCGGCGCTGCGTGGCTTGCTGGAGTTCTGCGACCGGACGGGGGCGATCCTGGTCGCCGGCGGGGTCTCCACCAGGGCCGAGCTGGACCGCCTCCAGGAGCTGGGAGTCAAGTACGGGCACGGGCCGCTGTTCGGGACAGTGCCCGTGGTGGCCGGCCCCGGGGCGCAGGAGCTGCTGCTCCCCAAAGAGGTGCTGGGGCTGGAGGCGGCGGTGGCCCGCGGCCCCAGGCTCCGGGTGGCGGTCTCGGAACCGGCTTCGGAGGGGCCGGGCCCCGAGCTCCCGCTCGCCGAGGCGCTGGGCCACGCTGCCCGCTCCTTCCAGGGGGAGCAGGACCCCCAACAGGTGCTGGAGACGGCGGCTGACCAGCTGGAGCGGCTGGTGCCCTGCGACGGCCTGGCGATGTACCAGGCGGACTGGGACGCGCTGCGCTTCCGACCGCTACTGGCCCGCTCCGGCGCCGAGCCGTCGTACGTGGCCGGGGTCATGGGGCACTCCTTCCCGCTCTCCGCGGGGATCACCGGCTGGGCCTTCGACCTCGGCACCCCCCAGCTGATCAACGACGCCGACTCCCACCCCGCCGCCGGCCACGTGCCGGGCACGGCGCCCGACGACGAGTCGATGCTGGTGATCCCCATGGTGGCCGGGGACCACCGCCTCGGGGTGGTCAACGTGACCCGCTTCCGCCGCGACGCCTTCGGCACCCAGGAGCTGACCATGGCCACCCTGATCGTGCACATGGCGGCGGCCGCCTGGCGCAACGCCCAGCTCTACTCAGAGCAGCTGCAGCACGCCATCACCGATCCTCTCACCGGCCTGCTCAACACCCGCTGGCTGAGGGATGCCGGGAGGCGTGAGCTGGCGCTGGCGGAGCGCTCGGGACGGCAGCTGATGCTGCTCATGATCGACCTGGACAAGTTCAAGAAGCTCAACGACAGCTGCGGGCACGCGGCCGGCGACACCGTGCTCCGGGCCGTGGCCCTGGAGCTGCAGCGATCCATCCGGGCCGAGGATGCGGCCGTGCGCTACGGCGGGGAGGAGTTCGTTCTCCTGCTGCACGACGCCGGGCCCGAGGGGGCACGGCGGGTGGCCCGCCAGCTGCGCACCCGACTGGCGCGCATCCCCTTGCCTGCGGGCTGCGCCATCCCCAAGGTCACGGCGTCGGTCGGGATCGCCACCTTCCCCGACCACGGCCGCACCGTGACCAAGCTGCTGCAGGAGGCGGACTCCGCTATGTACGCCGCCAAACGCAGGGGCGGCAACCGGGCCGTCCAGGCCTGAGGATCAGGGGATCGGGTCGGCGAGGATCTCGTCCAGCGCCCGCTCGACGGCGCCCAGGACCGCGATGAGGGACTCCAGCTCGCTCTGGCCGAAGCGGGCCAGCACCCGGCCCACCACCTCACGCTTGAATCCGGCCGCCACCCGGACTTCGGCCTCGCCCTTCTCGGTGAGCTGGACGTGGACCAGCCGCCGGTCCTCCGCGTCCCGGGTCCGGGCCGTCAGGCCCTGCTCCTCCAGCCGATCCAGCATCAGGCTGGCCGAGGGCATGCTCACCTGAAGTCGCTCTGCCAGCTGCCCCACGGTCAGCGGCCCGACCCCCTGCAGGGACCTCAGGAGGTGGATCTGATGGTGAGACAGGCCGCGACGGTCAAGGTGGGCGGCCGCCCCCTGCCCCCACTGCCTACAGGCCAGCCGGTCCAGGCCCTCCATGGCCCGCTCGTGGAGGAGGCGTTGCGAGTCGGTCGGGGCCGTGGTCCGCGTCGCCATCTCAGTGCACCGCCACCAACTCTTCCGCCTCCGCGTCTGGCTCCGCGCCCGGGGCCGCGGTTGGCGCGGCCCCCATGTGGGTGCGGAGGGGCAATTCGCGCATGAAGAGGCTGGCGATCACCGCCAGCAACGTGGCGCCCACCCCCAGCCAGAAGCTTCCCCCGATGGCCTGGGCCAGGCTCTGGTGGATGGCGAACACGATGGCCGGGATGAGGTGCTGCAGCGGTACGGGGAGCACGTGCTGCAGCTGGAGCGCCAGATTGCCCACCCCGGTGAGGCCGCTGCCCCCATCGCTGCTGAAGTGGGAGTACAGCTGGGAGGGCACCCCTCCCTTGGCCAGGTTCTTGGGCAACTGGGAGCTGAAGCTGGAGGCCAGATAAGTGCCGGCCACGGCCAGCCCGATCGAGCCCCCCACCTGCCGGAAGAAGGTCAGGTTGCTGGTCGCCACCCCGATGAGCCGCTGCGGGACGGCGTTCTGTACCACCACCGTGTAGGCCGACATCGAGGGCCCGATACCCACGCCCATGATCAGCATCCAGCTCCAGAGCGTCCAGTCCGGGGTGGTGACGCTGAGCTGGGTCATGAGCAGCATGCCGACCCCCGCGACCACCATCGCCCCCACCAGCATCCACTTGTACCTGCCGGTCCGGCTGATCACCAGCCCAGCCAGGATGCTGGTGCCCATCAGTCCCACGAGCAGCGGCCAGATCATGTAACCGGAGGCTGTGGCGCTGATCCCGCGGGACGCCTGGTAGTAACGGGGCAGGAAGATCACCCCGATGAAGAAGGCGAACGAGAGCAGGAACATGGCCGCCTGGGAGGACCAGTAGGTGCGGATCCGGAACAGGTCGAGGGGCACGATCGGCTCCGGCACTCGGGCCTCT
>JAJZGN010000065.1:0-5701 GCA_021798435.1 bacterium
CTGGGCACCAGCTCCCCGTGTTAGGGATCAGCAATTGTGCAGGGTTCTGGTCGCGAATAGTGCAGAGTTCCCTGGCGGCAAAAGTTATCTAACCACAGCAGGCCCTCCCTTGCGGGTGGTGGGTTCCTGGTGAGCTCGCATCCGGTAGCTGTGGCCCCGGATATTGAGCACGGTGGCATCGTGGAGGAGGCGGTCGACAATGGCGCCGGCGACCACCTGGTCGGCGAAGACCTGGCCCCAGTCTGAGAAGCCGCGGTTGGACGTCAGGATCACCGAGCCCCGGTCGTAGCGACGGCTGACGACTTGGAAGATCCAGTTGGCCGAAGCCTGATCCAGCGGCAGGTAGCCCAGCTCGTCAATGACCAGCAGAGAGGGCTGGGTGTAGGTGCGCAGTTTGAGCTGGGCCAGGCCCTCGAGATGGGCGGCCTGCAGGGTCTGGGCGAGGTCAGAAGCAGAGGTGAAGTAGGTGCGGTAGCCGGCCTCCGTGGCGGCCACGCCCAAGGCAATCGCCAAGTGAGTCTTGCCGACCCCAGGTGGTCCCAGCAGGATCACGTTGCGGTGGTCCTCGACGAAGCGCAGGGTGGAGAGCTCAGCCAACACCTTGCGGTCCAGGTTGGGCTGGAAGTCGAAGTCAAAGTCGGCCAGGGTCTTGTGCACTGGGTAGCGCGCCCAGCGCAGCCGCCCCCGCTGCCTACGAGCCTGGGTGGCCTCCACCTCGAGCTCCAGCAGCCGCTCCAGCACCTCGGTGGCGGAGAGCTTCTCCTTAGTCGCCCGGTCCAGTTCGGGGCTGAGATTCTCAGCGGCGGTGTCGAGCTTGAGGTAGGTCAGGTGCTCTCGCAGCCGCTGGTAACTGCTGGCCTCGTTCACCCCCAAGCCTCCTCGTACTCAGCCAGGTCACGCACCTCAACCCGCTCTCCCAGTCGGCGCTGCTCAGGGTCCGGGCCACTGCCGGTGACCACGGTCAGCGGCGGCACCTCCAGCCGGGCCAGGACCCGAGCGGGCAGGGGCCGCAGCAGGCCCCGCTCCTCCTCCCACGCCTCTCCCACCACCTTGCCGGTGGTCCGGTGGCGCCGCTGGCAGACCACCTCCTCGACCCACCGCTGGGCGAAGCGGTCGTAGTCGGCCAGGGTTGGCTGCTGGGGCATCACCTGCCCCGTCAGCCAGGGCAGGAAGCCCTCTTTGAGCTCCCGCACCATTCGCTCCACTTTGCCCTTGGTTTGGGCCCGGTATGGGCGACACGCCTTGGGGACCATGTCCAGCACCGAGCACAGGTCCACCCACTCCGCAGAGAGGATCGCCTTCCCGTCCCCCGTCTGGCCGACGCAGAAGGCGGGATCTCGGTCGGTGAGAGTCTCGAAGGGAACTCCTCCCAGGTCGTGAAGACACCAGACCAGCTTGTCCAGGGTGGTCTGGCGGGTGAGGTCGGTGGCGAATCGGAAGGCGGGCTTGCGGCTGTATCCCAGGATGGCCACCATCCCGTACAGCTGGACCAGCCGCTCTCCCAGCGACCACAGCCCCACGTGAGCCCAGTCCGCCTGCGCCTGGCGACCGGGTGCGGTCTCGAACCGGATCTCAGGGTCCACGACCAGCGCTGGGCGCAGTCTCCGCAGCTGCCGGGCGAAGGCCGGATAGCTGCCCTGGTAGCCGTAGTCCACCACCAGCTCGCCGTGGACGATGGTGCCCCGGATCCCCGGGCACACCTCCAACCGCCGCTGCACATGAGCCAGCTGCGCGGGCGTGAGCGCCGTTGGCTTGGCCCGCTCCGGGTAGTGGCGACGCGCTTCGCTCTCCACCTCCCGCTTCACCGTCCGCCAGTTCAATCCGAATTCCCGGGCCAGAGCGGTGATGCTCCAACCATGACTTCGCAGGACTCGCAAACTCATCCCAATTTCCTCACACTGCACAGGGGCCTCCTCCAGGCGTGGACTCAACACCCAAAGCCTGCCAGGGGGCCCCTTCCCTTTGTTCTCCTACAGGGCTCCGGTCCTGCCGCAGAGCTCTGCACTTTTCGTGATCAGGTCATTGCACTTTTCCTGATCGCCAACAGACGGCGCCGCCCGGCCATGTCGCTGGGTCACCCCCAAGGCCGGGCGGTCGAGCCACGTACCCCCGCGAGGTGGACAGCCCCGGCCGGCGGTTCAGCCCTCTTGCGCACGGCGGTCGTGGCGCCATGGGGAGCACCCGCGAGCTGGACCACCGAGACTGCTGTCGCCGGTCACGGCTCCGGTACCGGCACGGGTGCGATGGAGTTGCCGGGGCCGATGTCAGCACACCCGTTCTGGAGGGGCAGGTGCGCGAAGCGTTGGGTGAGGAAGGCCTTCGCCTGCTCTAGGAAGGGAAGGCTGGCCCGCTGGTGGTCGAGTCCGTAGTAGATCTGGAGCTCGACGGCGACCCCCCGCTGACAGTAGGTGTAGGCGAGCTCCTGGACATCCTTGGTGACCACCACGCCGTCACCGATGGAGTCCGAGAGCCCGTTCCCGATGAAAAGCGGGGCCCGCGGGGTACCGGTCCGGCTCATGATGAGGCGGTCGAAGATCCTGGCGAAGACGGCCACCTTTTCGAGGTGCTGGTAGCGCGGCCTAAGCAGCTGCGCCGTGGTGAGGCCGCGGAAGTGACCGACGCACCGGGCCTGGTTCGCCCTCATGGCGGCGCTGCCCGCTGGGGTGAGGTACTGGTTGAAGTCGGGGAGGTGAAAGGCCCGGGCGGCGCCCTCGAGGTGAACCGGGATGACCCAGGTCCACGCGGAGCCGGGGTGGTCGACATAGGCCAGGGTATGAAGCGGGTCGACAGGCAGGCCTCCTTCGGCCACGCCGACGATGTCGAGGTGGGGGGCGTAGCCCGGCGCCAGCTCGGAGGCGAACTCTGTGGCGATGGAGCCACCCGAGTAGCCGACCATCCCGACGGGCGTGGAGGCCTCCGGCACCGCGAGCCACGTCTCGGCGGCCCGGATGGCGTCGAGGGTCTCGTACCCGTACTGCTGGCCGGCCCCTTCAGCGAGGTCCTCTCCTTCGTAGTCCGCGGTGACCACGGTGTCGCCAGCGGCGAGGTAGGGCATGATCGGCGCGGCCGACGTGCCGACCCTCAGGGTGTAGCTGGGGTCGCACTGGGCGCCGAGGGCGTCGTATGCGGCCTGATAGGAGACCAGGCCGATGGCTGCTGCCGCCGTCTTGACCAGGGGCTGGAGCACGGTCGCGACCGAGACTGTCCGGCGGCCGAGCTCATCGGTGGTGACGTAGAGCAGCTGGGCGGCCCGCACCGGTGTGGTCGCGGCGGCTCCGGGGAACCGGATCGTCCGCGTCCGCAAGATGGTTCCGGGCTTCTCCTTGGTGAGCGGTCGGTTCCAGCGGTAAAAGGGGTCGGCCGTGGGCGCCGCCAGGCCGCTCGGGGCGGGGCCGGCGGGGAGAAGGTGCTCACACGCCTTCTGGGCCGCCAGGAGCCGAGACTTGCTGACCTTGAGCTGTTGGAGGCTCCGCTGCTCCTGCTGGCGGTCCTGCTCGGGGGTCCCGACGCTGGTGGTGGGGTGAGGGGAGAACTTCGGCACGCCGTGGGTCCGCATGCAGGCGGTGTACGCCGCCAGTCCGGTAGCTTGACCGTCGCCGAGCCTCGCGGGGCTGGTGGAGGCGGTGTTCGAGCCCGTGGCCGTGCCGGGCTTCGACGGGCCGCCGCAGGCCGCGATGGCCGTGCTCAGGGCGAGAGCTCCGGCCGTCATCAGCCCGGCCCGGCGTGACCGAGGGCGCCTCCGGCCGCCATCCCCGAGCTTTCCTCGAACTGCCGCCGGAGCCGGCTCAGCCGGGACCGTACCGAAGGGGAAGCCGCGGGTGGCCGCCACGTCGAGGCAGCTCAAGCCGGCCCGGCCGGGAACGAATAGGGCATCCCCGTCTGGCTCCGGTTCGAACCGGAGCCGGCGGGCGAGCACCGAGCGCTTGGCGAGGGCCCCAGCGCTCCTCGTCGCCCAGTGGTCCTCCCTCTGCCGCCCGTCCTCCGCCGCGTCCTGCAGCCGGGCGTGGACGCGGTCCCCTGTCGCTCCCCCACCGAGCGCGTGGCGGGCGAGGTCGAGGGCGATGCGGCACGACCCCGGAGGAGGGCTCTGCCTGCTCGGGTGGTAGGCCTTTAACTCCCCCTGGAACGTCTCCCCCGCAAGGTCCTCGGCCGTCGATCGCCGGACCGATCGTCCCCAGATCCGGGGGACCGCGGCGAAGTGGCGATGGAAGAGCGTGCCGAAGGATGCCGGGCCGGTATGCGCCTCCCGGGTCAGTGCCGGATCATCCCGGGTAGCTCCCACCATCACCTCTGTCCTACGCATCAGGCGCCCAGGAGTTCCACAAGCCGCTAGTCAGCGCCCTGAACGGGGATGGCGCGGCTCGGAGATGACCGAGCCCAGGCCACCACCCGCCAAGCCACGGCCGGTTGCCGCCAGGCAGAGTGGGCCTATGTTCGCCCCTACACCAGCAACGCTCAGCGGATGCGCTTGCTCTCCCCCTGGCTACACCGATATAACTTCCACAGAAACCACACCGCGCTCGGTGGCCTTCCTCCCATCGCTCGTGTCAACAACCTATCTGGGAAGTACAGCTAGTGTCCTGCTTCTGAAGTAGCTACGCAGAAGCAGGCGATGCTGGCGAGGATCTGGTCGGCGGTCTTGACCCAGGTGAAGGGCTTGGGGTGCTCGTTGTTGGCCTTGAGGTAGACGCGGATGGGGTCCTCCAAGGCGCGCACGCTGTGGTGGGAACCCCGTCGGATCTGGCACTCGGTGAGGAGCCCAAACCAGCGCTCGACCTGGTTGATCCAGGAGGAGTAGGTCGGTGTGAAGTGCAGCTGGAACCGGGGATTGCGCAACAGCCAACGATGGATCGAAGGAGTCTTGTGGGTGCCGTAGTTGTCCAGCACCAGATGGACATCGAGGTCGGCTGGGACTTCGGCGTCAATGCGCTGCAGAAAGCTGAGGAACTCAGTGCTGCGATGGCGCCGGTGGAGGTCTCCGATCACCTTGCCGCTGCCGATGTCCAAGGCGGCGAACAAGGTGGTGGTTCCGTGACGATGGTAGTCATGGGTCTGGCGCTCGGAGATCCCGGGCCGCATCGGCAGCAGCGGCTGGGTACGGTCCAGCGCCTGAATCTGTGACTTCTCGTCGACGCAGAGGACCAGCGCCGCCTCTGGGGGATGCAGGTACAGGCCCACGATGTCCCGCACCTTCTCCACCAGTTGGGGATCGTTGGAGAGCTTGAAGGTTTCGCTGCGGTGGGGCTGGAGTCCAAAGGCGTGCCAGATGCGCAGCACGCTGGTGTCGCTGAGCCCACTGGCTTCGGCCATGCTCCTGGTGGTCCAGTGGGTGGCGTTGGCTGGCTTGGTCTCCAGAGTTCGCACCACCACCTGCTCCACCTGCTCGTCGGTGATCCGCCGAGGTGCCCCGCACCGGGGCTCGTCCAAGAGACCCGCCAGCCCCCGACTGATGTAGCGCTGCCGCCACTTGCCCACCGTGGCATCGCTCACCTGCAGTTGGGCCGCCACAACCCGGTTGCTCAGCCCGTCGGCACAGCGCAGAACGATGTCCGCCCGGCGGGCCAGACCGTTTGAAGTGGTCCTGCGACGCCGCCAGCGCAGGAGATGCTCCCGGTCCTCCGGGCTGACCAGCAGTTGGGGTTTGGGACGGCCACGGAGCATGATCTGGCCCTCATTGTGAGGCCTGTAACGACCATCCCAT
>JAJZGN010000065.1:5711-9450 GCA_021798435.1 bacterium
ACACTAGGCGCCGGTGTCGAGGCCCCAGCTCAGGACTCGAACCGGGTGGAGGCGGATGATCGCTCCGAGAGGCTCGCCGCCGGTGCCAAAGGCCTCGGTGAGGGCCTCGCCCTCGCCGGAGACCATGACCGCTCGCGGGCGCCACGGGGGCAGGACGTCGTCGATGACCAGGGTGACTTTGGGGTTGCTCCGGGCGTTTCGGAACTTCTTGGTCCTGGCGAAGTCCCGCCCGCCGATGTCGATGGTGTCGAGGGCTTGGTTGTAGGTCCAGCCGAGCGGGACCACGTGGGGCTGGCCGTGCGGATCGATGGTGGCGAGTCGCCCGAGGCGGCGCTCGGCAAGGTAGGCCAGCTCGGCGTCGGAGAACACGCTCACCGTCCGCCTCCACTCCGGGCCCGCGTCCGGGCGTTGGCGCTATGCCGGTACCGCAAGCTGCCGAGCGCGGCGACGTCGACCGGGGGTGCGCCGAGCGGCTCGATCTCGTAGCGGCTGGTCCGGTAGCGTGCAGCGGCGCATCCTGCCCGCCCGAGCGGCCTCGGTGCCACGGTGAGCGCTGCGTTCATCCTGCCCTCCAGTCTCTAGGCGATTGTTCTCGGGAGAAGGTTAGCAGGGCCACTGTTCTCTTGTCAACCAAAGTGGTAGGCTGCGAGTTGTGGGTGAGGCGTCGAGCGAACGGCCCGAGGGGGTCCGGGCGTGGATGGGGCTCTGCGAGGTCGTCGACCGGGTCAGGGTTCTCATCAACCGCGACCTGCAGGCAGGCGTCGGGCTTAGCCTCGCAGAGAACCTGGTGCTCTGCCAGGTGGCCATGGCCCCGGGACATCGGCTGCGAATGGTCGAGATCTCCGAGCGGCTCGCTGTGGCCAAGAGCGCGGTGACCAAGACCGTCGACCGTCTGGAGGAGCGTGGGCTCCTGGTCCGCGAGCGCGACCCGGGCGACCGCAGGACCGTCTATGCGGCTGTCAGTCCCGAGGGCAGCGAGGTCTTCGCCACCGCTCGGCCGGCCTTCGTCGGGGCCGTCGAGCGTCACTTCGCCGGCCAGGTCGAGAGCGCCACGCTCCGCCAGCTCCTCGACCTGCCGGCACAGGTCGCCCCGCCGGCGATCGGGCAGGAGCAGGAACGGCGATGACCCTGTGGGCCCGACGGCCACCGGTGCCACCGGGACTCCGCGCGGCGATGGAAGCGCCTCACCCCCCAGAGGAGCGGGAGGGCGAAACTGCCAGACCCGAGCCCTTGACGGCCCCAGGACGCCACGTGAGGAGCGAGCGAGCGGCCAGAGTGCTCACCGCCTGAGCTGAGTCCAGGGTGGGCTGGACCGGCACCTCGTGGAGGAACCGCCGGACGCCCTCGGTCGCAGCGGGCTGACCCGACTGCCTGGTCGGCGAGGGGCTCAGTTGCTTTCCGAGTCGGCGCGCCTCGAGCTGCCCGGAGGTCGCCTGGGGGTGCGAACGATGGAGTTCGGGATCACGCTGCCGGGGCCCGAGCGGGCGGCGAAGCCGCACACGGCGCGAAGACCGGCGTGGGCGGCGACCTGGTTGCCGCCTGACTCCCCAAGTACCTGAGCGGCGCCGGCGGCCCTCACCTCCGAAGTGTCCTCCGGGTTGGGGGGGCTTGCGTCTCGACGACGCCAGCTTCCCTTGCCAGAGGGGCTTTCTGCATCTTCACACCCCCGCGACCGCGGACGGTGAGTTCTCGGCCTGCCATCGTGTGCAGCGCGACAACATGGTCCCGATGGCCGGGCTTGCTGGTGAGGCAGGCGATCAAGCCGAGCGGGATCAACCACCACCCGGCCGCGGTGTGCTCTCGGCGCCAGGCCGAGCGGGGACGCTCACCGTCGATCCTGCCGGGCCGTCCGGGGATGGAGGGACTCGCCGCGAGCGAGCATGTCGACGTACTCCGTCAGCTCGCGGTCCCGGGTCGCCGGGCCCTTGACGGCGTTGAAGCGGTGGACGATGGCGTAGCGGTGGGCGGCGTCCACTTGGTCGAAGGTCGCGGCTGCGGCGGGATTGGCCGCCAGCGCCAGGGCCAGATCGGGCGGGACCTGCATCTCGGCCTGCCCGCGGTAGGCCGCTTGCCAACTTCCCTGCGCCTTGGCGGCGTCGACGGCCGGGATTCAGGCCGGCTGCATCCGTCCAGCCTCGGTAGGGCGGGCGACGTGCTCGACGTTCCGGGCGGACCAGGCGCTGCCTGGCCTCCGCGGCGTGAAGCGCTGGCGATAGCGTTGGTTGCCACGTCGTCCGATGAGCCCGTCGATCCAGCCGAAGCACAGCGCCTCGTCAAGCGCTTGCGCGTAGGTCAGGGCCGTCGTCCGACCCGACCCGCTTGCCCAGCACCAGCCAGACCCCGGGATGGTCGGTATGGTGGCTGTCGAGCCAGGCGTGCCATCCCTCGGCGTCCTGGACGAGCCGCTCCGCGAGTTCTCTCACGATAGGCGCCATGGGCACAGGGAGAGGACCGGGCCTCAGACAGAACGGTTGGCCGTGGGGATCGAGCAGCGCCCTCCGGTGACCGGCACCGGCTTGGAAGTCCGCTTGACTGGCTCCGAGCTCGCCCAGCCTCATCGGGCCACGGCGCGGACGAGGATCCCTCGAGCTTGCCGAAGTCAATCCCTACGCCATCGCCTTCGACCATCCCCCACCTCTCGTCGCTGTGGGTGATCTCCCAACCAGGCGCGGCCGCGTAGAACCGCGCCGGCCTCGCTGGGTCCGGGCCTTCGCTGATCGGCAACGACAGCGCCGTCGACTCCCCCCCGACCCGGACTCTGTGTCACTCATGCATATAGCCCGGTATCCTCCTTCTGCGGAGCAACTCCAGAGCCAGGAGCAATACCGGTGCTCGGGTGAAGGAGTAGCCACCTGGCAGCGCGCCCAGTCGTGCCGCCGGGGCTGATCGTCCTCAGGTCAGGGTGCGGCTGCGGCCCGCTCTTGGGCGTAGGCGTCGAGCCGCTCCAGTTCGTCGGCATAGATCCGCTTCATGACCCGGGGACCGAAGAGACGCTCGAAGAAGCCGCCCACGCCGCCGGCACCCTCCCAGGTGGTGGAGATGCGGACCTGACAACCGGGCCCACTCGGGCTGACCCTCCACGTCGTGACGGTGCTCGAGGTGGTGTCGGACTCGGTGAGTACGCGGCCCGGCTCGGGCTCGTCCACCACGCTTCGGTAAGCACGGGTGCCCCCGCCGGCGGTCACCTGGTAGCGGATAACGGTGCCCGCCCCGACACCGCCGGATTCAACCTCGAACCCGGAGAACGCCTCGGGCAGAAACCTTGGGTGGTGCTCGGCCATGTCTGCGATGTAGCCGTAAACGGTGGCGGCCGGAGCGCCGACCTGCCGTTCGCAGGAAACCTCCAATCGGTTCACCGTCTGCTCCTCGTCTGTACCACCTGGGACATGCACGAGACGGTACATCCGGGTGCATGTTCCTCGCAGGCGCGCCAACTGCTGCTCGAAGCAGCCGGGGAGCGGGCGATCCAGGGCAGGAGGAGTGACCAAAGCCCGCGCCGGCTCGCCGGGACCATGGGCACCGGGCAGCGGATGTAGCTGCGCCACCTCGGGACCAAAGAGGGGCCGCTCGTTTTGACCTCCGACCAGGTCAACCGAGCCGTCGCGGATCTACCGAACCGTTCCTAGGCAAGGGACAGGGCGCGACATGCGTCTGTCCGTGTGCTGGGACCACCGGTCGAGGCGGTGGGCTCCGGGGCGGTCCCGGTTCCTGCTTCACGGCCACCTGCCGGTCGAGGCCC
>JAJZGN010000066.1 GCA_021798435.1 bacterium
CCCCAGGGTGCCGCGGATCGACTCCATCGCCCGGCGGTAGGGGGCGATCCCGGAGCCCTCGCCCTCCAGCGCTCCCGCATACAGGAAGTCCAGCTTGAAGTAGGAGACACCGAGGTCGGCGAGCCCATCGAGGCAACCTCGGAGGTGCGCCAGGGCCGCCTCCCGGCCGAGGTCCAGAACCAGGATCTGGCCCTTCCAATTGCGTCCCGCGTCGAGGTCCGACCGGTACCAGCCCGGATGGCGGCGGGCGGATTCGCTGCCCTCCGCGGCCACGAAGGGAGCCAGCCAGAGTCCTAGCTCCAGTCCCTCAGCCCGAAGCGCTCTGGCCAGCTCCCCGAGATCCCCGAAGCGCTCACGATCCGGCCACCAGTCACCCGTGGCCCGCTGCCAGCCGTCGTCCACCTGGAACACCGGCAGGGGCACCCCCCGCCGCTTCGCTGACCGCGCCGCGCCCAGGACCGAGGCCGCCGTCACCCGGTCCTTGAGGCAGTATCAGGAGCACCAGACCGCAGGCAGCGGATCCCGGCCGTAGAGACCGGCTCCGGGGAAGGAGGCGGCCCAGCTCCAAAGGGCCGAGTTTATCTCCGCTCCCTTCTCGGCGAAGCGCACTTGCACCTCGCGGTCCGCGCTGACCTCCAGGCGCTCCTCCCGGAGCTTGGCGCGGATTGAGGGGACCTGGTCCGGCCCGCCGGCGGCGAAGATCACGATGGGCTCGCCCTCCCCCCGGGCCACGGCCAGGAGGCCCTCACCCTGAAAGCCTTCCGGGGGCGCTGGGCGGCCCGGCCGGTAGCCCATGACCTGGGCGAGGCGGCTCCTGGGCCGGGCCGAGCGGGAGCCGGCGGGGTAGAGCGCGGCCGGGCTCCAGGACTGCCAGCCGAACTCGTACACCTGCGCGGTGCGCGGGTCGCAGTCCAGAACGGCGACCGGGGCGAACTCCCGGCCGGTCACGTCCTGCCCCGGCTCAGCCGCAGACCAGGGGGAGGATCTCGGTGAAGCTGGTGATGGACTCACCCTCCCAGAGCTGGTCGGGGTCGTACCGCATGTGCTCAAGCGCTAGGTGGTTCCCGTACAGGATCCGGCGGGCAGCCAGCCCCACCGCCTCGGCCCCGGTCAGCTCCTGGCTGCCGCCGTCGCCGACGTAGAGGCACTCCTCCGCGTCCCGGCCCAGAAGGGAGAGCGCCTTGCGATATAGCTCGGGGTCCGGCTTCCGGCGGCCCTCCACCCAGGAGAAGAGCGGCGCCTGCACCGGCCGGCTCCAGCCCAGCTCCGGCCAGAGACGCGGAGTCTCGGCGGAGCAGTCGGTGATCAGCCCCACCGAGACCCCGCGGTCCCGCAGGGTGGCCAGAAGCGACGGCACCTCCGGGCGCGGGCGGCTCAACACCTCCCGGAACTGGGCGATCCGCAGCTGCGCGGCCCGGGCGAGGGCGCAGTCCGAGGGCTCGTGGCCCACCTGGAGGCAGAGGGCCCGGAGCATCGGGGCCACGTCGCCCAGCCGCCCGGTGGCGCGCTCGGTGTAGGTGGACTCCATCAGCTCCAGGAAGGGCCCCAGGGGGACCTCCAGCGCCTCCCCGAGCTCCCGCGCCCGGAGGTCCGCCTCCTTCGAGGTCCAGCCGTCTATGAGCGTGCCGTAGAGATCGAAGATCACTCCCCGGTACGGCACAGCTCCAGTCTAGTGGGGAGCGCCGGCGCCTCCCCGGTGGCCCAGGTCGGTGCTGGCCGAGGGCAGTCCGGCCACCATCTCCAGGGCGTGGGGGAGAGCCGGCCAGACCGCTTCCAGGCTCTCTTGGGCGGCCTTCAGCGCGCCGGGGAGGGCGAGGATCAGGGTGGGGCCGAGGACCACCGCCACCTGGCGGGAGAGCATGGCGTGGGGGGTGTGGGCCGCCCCCTCGCGGCGCATCGCCTCTGCCATGCCCGGAACCACGTAGTCGGCCAGCGCCAGCACCGCCTCGGGGGTGCGGTCCCGGGGGTGGAGTCCGGTGCCGCCGGTGCAGAGCACCAGCGCCGGCCGGAGCTCCTTGACCGTGGCCCTCAGCCAGCCCTCCACCTCGCCGGGCTCGTCCGGGAGCAGCCCCCTCAGCTCCACCACGGCGGGCAGGTCGGCGATGCGCCGGGCCAGGTAGTCGCCACTCTGGTCCTCGCGCTCCCCCCTGGAGCCAAGATCGCTCACGGTAAGGATGGCGACTCGCCAGCGACCCTCGACCGAAGGGGACTCGCACCGGTCTGCAGCGCTCATCGCGGCACCTCCTCGCCCATCGTGCTCAGCATCCGGAAGAGCCGGTTTCGGGCCAGCGTCAGGTGGGAGAACTCCACGAAGCGGGAGCGCAGGTTCGCGTACTGGCTGGCCAGGGCCGGATCCTGCTCGGCGCCGAAAGGGACCCACTCACTGAGGTAGTGGATGGCGACGATCCCTGCCTGAAGGCTCTCCTTGACGCATCCAAAACAGGGCCGCATGGTGGTGTAGAGGGTCGCGCCCAGCGTCGACTGGCCGAAGCGGGCGGCGGCCAGAAGGGAGTTCTGCTCGGCGTGAACGCAGATGCACAGGTCATAGCCCCGTCCCGCCGAGTACTCTTCCTGGTCACGGTGCGCACAGCGGTGGCAGCCTCCCTCGGAGCAGTTGGGCATGCCGATCGGGGTGCCGTTGTACCCGGTGCTGAGGACCCGGTCGTCGCGCACCACGATGGCCCCGACTCGCCGACCGAGGCAGTCGGCCCGCGCCCTGGCGGCGAGCGCCAGGAGCGCGAAGTACTCCTGCTTCCCCGGCCGGTCCTCTGGGTTCCACCTCGTCGTGCCCTCGTCAACCGGCTCACTCACCAGGGCAGTGTGCCACCGGGGCCCAAGCTGGCGCCTCCACCGCCGGGGGATGCGGGCTCATGGGCGCTGCGCCACCAGGGTATAAAGGAGAGGCACGAGGCCCCCTCCCAGCCGCAATCGATGCCGTCCATCGGGGTCGGCGGGGCCAAGGTCTCCCCGGTGATCGCAGGGGGAGTCGGTCCTCTCCGCCAGCCTGCGGATCTCGAAGCCGGCGTCGATGGCGGCGCTGACCACCTCCCCCAGACCGTGGGAGTACGCAACTGTGACGGTGGAGTCCACGGGAGCTGTTCGGTCGGTGTAGCTCCCGGGGCTGTCGGAGACGTGCGGGCCGTCGAAGTTGTAGGGGATGTCCAACACCAGGGGGTCGACGGTGTCGATCATCGCCTGGAGCGGATGCATCTCAACCAGCACCAGGCTGCCCCCCGGCCGGAGCAGCCCAAAGGCGGCGCGCATCCAGGCGCCGACATCCTCGATCCAGCAGAGCACCCCGATAGTCGCGTAGGCGAGGTCGAAGCGCTGGTGCAGCCGGGCCGGGGGATCGCACACCTCGCTCCGCACCAGGTCGAGTCGCACGGCGCGGCGGCGGGCCAGGTCGGCCGCCTTGGCGAGGGCGACCGGTGAGAAGTCCAGCCCGGTCACCACCGCTCCCATCCGGGCGGGGCTTATCGAGTCGAAGCCGATGTGGCATTGGAGGTGGATCACCTCAAGGCCGCTGACGTCCCCCACCGCCCAGCCGAGCGCCTCCAGCTCCACCTCGGTGAGCGAGGAGGCGCCGGCGACGAGCGCTCGCGAGTCGTAGAGCCGGTCCTGCCCATGGATCCGGGCCCGGTCGTCCCAGTTCCGCCGGTTCAGCTCCAGGGGGCTGGGGGCGGGCAGATCCATCCTCTTCGCCCTACTCCAACTCCGCGAGCAGTTGCTCGGTGTCCACCACCTGACAGAACTCGTCGTGCAGGCTGGCGGCGGTGCGGCGGGCCACCTCGTCGGCGGGGATCGTGGTCCCATCGGGGCCCCGGCGGTCGAAGGCGCGGGTGGCGTCGAGCACCAGGTCGGCCTCGTACCCCAGGTCACCCGCCATCCGGGCGGTGGTCTCGCAGCAATGGTCGGTGGCGATCCCGCATATGGCCAGGCGGGAGATCCCCTGCTCCTGCAGCCAGCGGTCCAGGTCCGGCCGGCCGTAGAAGGCCGAGTGGACCTTCTTGGTCACCAGGAGGTCGGGCTCCCCCGCGACCTTGAGCCGGTTCCCCTCCGTTCCCTGGGCGAGCGGGGAGCCCTCCTCGTCTGAGTCGTGGCGGACGAAGACCACTGGCAGCCCCCGCCTCCTCCAGGCCCCGAGGAGCCGGTCGATGTTCTGCTCCATATCCGGGTTGCCAGGACGGCCCCAGCTCGGGTCGTCGAAGCCCGCCTGGACGTCGATGACGACGAGCGCCTTGCCGGCTGGCGAGGCCGCCATCTCCCTACCTCCCGACCACGCCGGCGATGAGCTCTCGGTCCAGCCCGGGGAATTTGCCGAGATATTCCCGCCGCTCCCGGCGCAGCCTCTCCACTATCGACCGGTACTCCTCGAGCCGCCCCTGGCGCTGGTAGAGCAGCCGGGGCTGGAGCAGCTCCTCGTCGTCGATGCCGGGGACGGAGCTCGCCACCTCGTAGCCGAAGTCGGGGTCCGTCTCCCAGGCGATGGTCCCCTCGGCGATCGCCTTCACCACCGCGGAGGAGTGGGGGATGCGCACCTTCTTGGCCCCGGGCTGGCCAGCGTCCCCTCCCACCGAGCCGGTGTTGAGGAGAAAGACCTGGAAGCCACCGCTGGCGTGGAGCTCCTTGAAGCGGTTGCCCTGCTGGGCGTGGAGGAGCGGGAAGAAGGGGTTGGTTCCCGGCACCCGCAGCGCCCGGCCGGCCTCCGCGGCTCCCCCGGCGGCGGTTCCCTTGGTCTCGCCCAGCATGAAGTAGCCGGCGGCCTGCTCCAACGGCAGCCGGGCCACCGCGGGGATGATCCCGTCGTTGCGGTTGAGGATCAAAAGGCTGCTCACCGGCGGGGCCAGGCGCGCGTCCTGGGACCAGCCCAGGGCGGACATGGGGAAGACCGCTCGCCCGTTCTGGGTGTAGGTCTCGTCGAAGAAGTCCACAGGCCCCCCCACCTCCTTCTGGGAGACGTTCTCCAGGTAGGCCACCTCGGAGGTGACGGCACCGTAGATGGTGGGCTCGTCCTCCTTGGAGAGGGCGTAGGTCTTGGCGAAGCAGCCGTTCTCGGTGCCGTAGACCCTCCCGTCGGGCATCAGGGCCACGAAGTCGTCCTGGACCGGCTTGCTGTCGTTCTGGCGGGTGAAGGTGGTGGTGGTCTTTCCCGTCCCGGAAAGCCCCACGATCAGCAGGGTGCGCTCCCCCTCGGCGGTGGGGATCACCTTGCAGCCCGCGTGGAGGGCCAGCCCGCCGCGCTCGTAGACCAGCCGGTTCCACATGCGCAGCAGTCCCTTCTTGGACTCCCCGAAGTAGTCGGAGTTCAAGACCCGGGTCAGGCCACTCTCCAGGTCCACCGCGATGAGCCGGCTCTGGGGGTAGCCATCAGCCTCCAGCTCCGGGGTGTAGACCAGGGTGAACCAGGGCTCGAAGTCGGGCCCGGGATCACCGTCCCTGAAGAGGAGGTGGTCCTGCATCCCGGCGATGTTGGCGTGGGCCTGGTCCATCACCAGCCGGGCCGGGCAGCGGAACTCCTCGTCGTTGCCGATGTAGCCGTCGATCACCAGCACCTCGCGGTCGCGCAGGTAGCGGTCCTGCAGCTCGCTGACCCGCTCCCATTCGGTGCGGGAGATGGTCTTGCTGGAGGTGATCGAGGGATCGTCGGAGACGATGTAGGTGGACTCGGTGCTCCGAGCCAGCACCTTGGTCTGGACGTTGTAGTTGTCGTAGGCGGTGAGCCGGGCGCTGGGCATCGCCGCCGTCATCCGGCGCAGCTCCGCCTGGGGGGGGTTGTGGGTGACCTTCCTCGCGGTGGGGACGTACCGGCTGGCAAGCTGGCTCATGGGCGCCTTCGCCTCCTCATCTCCGCTCGAACTCTCGGCCGGCAGGGTACCGCAGCGGGCCGGGTTCCCGGGCATCGGGATCGCGGGCCGCCCTCTCAGGCCGAGGGGGCCATGTACGATGCTGCCACGCAAGACCCAGGAGGTGTGGATGGCGCGAGCGGCTGCGGATGGAGTTGGTGCCACGGTGGGGGCGGTCATGACCCGGGCGGTCATCACCACCAGCCCCGAGGCCACCATCGAGGAGGTGGCCGAGATCCTGAGCCGCCATCACATCACCGGGGTGCCGGTGGTGGACGACCACCAGCGGGTGGCCGGGGTGGTCAGCGAGATGGACGTGGTGACCAAGTCTGGCCGGCTGGTCAAGGACATCATGACCCCCGAACCGGCCACCGTGGGGGAGGACGTCCCACTCCACGAGGTGGCGGACCTCCTGATGGGTCGCCGGATCCGGCGCCTCCCCGTGGTCCGCCACGGCAAGCTGGTGGGCCTCATCTCCCGCACCGACCTGGTCCTCTTCTTCGCCCGACATCAGTGGGCCTGCGCCGCCTGCGGCGCCACCCAGCGCGGCCTGCAGCCCCCGGCGGCCTGCCCGGCCTGCGGGCGAGAGGGCTTCACCCTGGAGGCCGCGCCCCACGGGATGTGACCGCTCAGGGCTGGGAGCGGTGCAGGAGCTTGCGCAGATCGTGGACTGCATCCACCCAGCGGATGGTCCCGCTCTGGGACCGCATCACCACCGAGTGGGTGGTCACCGTGTCGCCGGCGAAGCGCACCCCGCCCAGCATCTCCCCATCGGTGATCCCGGTGGCCGCAAAGAAGATGTTCTCGCCCCCGGCCAGCTCGGCCGCGGTGAAGACGTGGCTCTCGTCGTACCCCTCAGCGCGCACCAGGCTGCGCTCCTCGTCGTGGCGGGGCCAGAGCCGGCACTGCATGTCCCCATCGATGCAGCGCACGGCGCAGGCGGTGAGCACCGCCTCGGTGGCCCCGCCCACCCCCATCAGGACGTCGATCCCGGTTCTCTCCGGCAGCGCCGCCATGATCCCGGCGGCCACGTCGCCGTCGCTGATCAGCATCACCCGAGCGCCCGCCGCCCGGACCTCCGCCAGCAGCCCTTCGTGCCGGGGTCGGTCCAGCACCACCACTGTGAGGTCCTCCAGGTGGCGCTCCTCGGCCTCGGCCACCCGGGCCAAGTTCTCGGCCACCGACAGGCGGAGGTCGATGGCGCCCTTGGCGCGGGGACCGACCACCAGCTTCTCCATGTAGAAGCAGTGGGTGCGGAGCAAGGTGTCGCGCTCCGACAGGGCCACGGTGGCGATCCCCCCCGGCAGCCCCCGGGCCACCAGCCGGGTCCCGTCGATGGGGTCCACCGCCACGTCGACCAGGGGCGGATTGCCGTTGCCGACCTCCTCCCCGATGTAGAGCATGGGGGCCTCGTCCTTCTCCCCCTCACCGATCTTCACCACCCCCGACATGTCAACGTAGGCGAGGCTGCGCCGCATCGACTCCACGGCGGCCCGGTCGGCGGCGATCTTGTCGTCCCGGCCCATGAAACGGGCGGCCGACATCGCCGCCCCCTCGGTGACCCGCACCAGGTCCATGGCCAGGTTGCGGTCGGTGGGGCTGCCCGGGTCGGTGGTCAGGATGTGGATGGCGCTCAGGTGATCCTTTGCCACGGCGCGGCCAGGATAGCGGCTGGGGGCGCGGCGAGGTGTGGTGACATCATGGGAAGGTGAAAGAGCTGCCGACCCCCACCCGGTTCGCCTACGACGACGACGCCCGGGCGCTGCTGGTCGAGTGGCGGGACGGGGGGCGGCAGCGGATCCCCTTCGCCGAGCTGCGGCGCGCCTGCCCCTGCGCCTCCTGTCGCGGCGAGCTGGGTTCCCCGGGACGCTTCGACGTGGACCCCGAGCTCCACCCCGGTGAGGACGAGCTCGCCGACATCGCCCTGGTGGGCAACTACGGGCTCAAGGTGGTCTGGGCCGACGGGCACGACACCGGCATCCACCGCTTCGAGCAGCTGCGCCAGCTGGGGCAGCTCAGCTAGGTCCGGGCGCGGCCCCACCCGCGGCCTCCAGCAGCGCCCGCAGCCGGGCGGCCACGATCGTGGGCTTGAAGGGCTTGATCACCACCTCCCGGGCGCCGGCGGCCCGGGCCCGCTCCTCCCCCGTGGGGTCCCTTTGCTCCGGCATCAGGACGACCCCCGCGGGGGGTTCGAAACCGGAGTCCACCAGCCGCCGGCAGAGCTCCCGGCCGTCCTCCTCCAGGGTGATGTCGCAGAGCAGAAGGTCGACCCCCCCCTCGCGGCAGAGGGCCTCAGCCTCGGCGGCCGAGCGGACCCAGGTCACCCGGTGGCCCTCCTGGGTGAGCTTGAACTCCAGGATGCGGCCGATCATCGGCTCGTCCTCCGCCAGCACGATGTGGGCCCGGTCCATAGGCCGAGTTTAGGTGCCGCCGGCCTCATCCCCGCGGAATCACGGCCCGCCATCGCTGCCAGCATGGCGACCGGCGAAACAACCCGGGTGCCGCGAGCGTTGGAGCGGTGAGGGGTGGGGGAAGGCTCACCCCTGCCCGCCCCGGACGCTCTCCCAGCAGCCCCGTACCGGATGCCTTCCATGCCCCGTCGCCGCCACCGCCTCATGAGCCGCTCCCGCCGGGGCCCTCTGGTCCCGGTGTCGAGGCTCGGCCCGGCGATCGCCCAGGCGGTTCCGGCCATCGACCCCGTGATGATGGCGGCGATCGGGTTGCTGGCCGTCCTGGGGGTGATGAACCTGGTCGCGGTGGGGGACACCGCCCTCGCCCTCCACCAGAGCGTCGCGGTGGTCCTGGGGCTTCTGGTCATGCTCTGGGCCTGGCGCACCCCCGGCCGCTGGTGGCCCTGGCTCGGGAGGCTGGCCTATGCCGGCTCGGTCCTCCTGCTCCTGGGCGTGGCCGCCCACGGGGTCGAGGCGTACGGCGCCAAGCGGTGGCTGGACATCGGGTCCTTCGTCCTCCAGCCGTCAGAGCTGGCGGAGCTGGGGCTGGCCCTGGTGCTCGCCGAGGTGATGTCGCGGCGGGACTGGCGCGAGCGCACCCGGGTGGGGATGGCTCTCCTCCTCACGGTGATCCCGGTGGGCCTGACCCTGCTCGAGCCCGACCTCAGCACCTCGGCCCTCCTGGTCCTGATCGCGGTCGCCGCGCTGGTGCTGGGCCGGGTGCGCTGGCGGGTGATCGGGGGGCTTGGAGCGCTGGGGTTGGTCCTGCTCCCGGTGGGACTGCACCTGCTTCGGCCCTACCAGCTGGCCCGGCTGCACAGCTTCCTCTCCGGGGCGGGCGGCTCTGGCGGAAGCTTCACCTTGGAACAGGCCCACATCGCGATCGCCTCCGGCGGGCTACTCGGCATCGGCCACTCCACGATCTCCCAGCTGCTGGCGTCCTACCTCCCGGCCCGGGAGACCGACCTGGCCTTCGCGAGCCTGATCGAGCAGTACGGGCTGGTGGCCGGGGCCCTGGCCCTCGTCGCGGCGGCCCTGCTCACCTGGCGCCTGGCGGCGGCGGCGGCGTCGGCCAGAACGCCCCAGGTGGCGCTCATGGCGGGG
>JAJZGN010000067.1 GCA_021798435.1 bacterium
TCGGAATCTGCGGGGCTCCGGAAGCACGCCCACGGGCGCTGGGAGGGATTCTCCAGGAGGCTCGACAGGATTGTCTCCAGTACCTGGCGCCGAACGGCGGGGTCACGAGGGAGGTGCGGTGGCCGCCGGGGAGGAGGGGCGGGTCTGCACGACGGGGGAAGGGGCCACTCATTGACGCCGGCCGCCAGCGCCGCCTCGATCAGGGCCCCAAGGTCGCTGGTAGTCAGCAGCTGCTCTCGGTCCAGCACCGCGTAGGCGTCGGGCTCCACGCGCGCGGCCGGGTCCTCCACCCAGATGCACCAGCCCCCCGGCACGGTGCGGAAGCCGATGAAGGCCAGCTGATAATCGACCCGGAGAAGCTGCGCCACCACTCGGAGGAGTGGATACGGTCCGCCCCGGTGGCTGGGGCTCCAGCGGTACCTGCCATTGGACCGCTCGACGTAGATGGACCCGCAACCGTCGGTGGCGGCGATGGCCACCGCGGCCACCACCTCCTCCCAGGAAGAGGGCTCGAAGACGCTCCGGATGAGCCGCCGGCGGCCGGGATCGGCGCGAAACTCGATGGGCTCCGCCATGCCAGGTCCTCCTCATCGCTCCTGGCATTAGCACCGTGCCCCAGGGCCGGTTGCTGCACCTTCGTTGGGCCAGGTCCCTCCGGTGCTCCAAATGAGTCGACCCGATCATACCCGGGGGGCGCGCCGGGCGCGTGTCCTTGGTGGACCAACCCTCGTCTCCGCGCCAGGCGGAATCCCGCAGGTCGCGGGCGACGTCCCTAGATCTCCCGGCGGTGGTACCGCAGGGGAGAGCCATCGGAAGACGGGGTCAGGGGGTCGACGTGGCAGCTTCACCCGCACCGGCCACGGGCTGCTGTGAACTCCGGGGATCAACCGGGACGCCGAGTTCACGGCGGCCGAGCGCGAGCTGCTGCGCCTGAGGGGCCTCCTTCCCTCCCGGGTGGTCTCCATCCGGGAGCAGGTGAAGCTGGGGCGCCCGCGCCGGAACGGCGACGTCCTGGAGCGCTTCATCGGGCTCGCCGCCCTCCAGGAGCGCAACCAGGCGCGGCCCCGCCTCCGTGCCTGGCCTGACGGAGCCGGCCCCGGGTGTAGCGGTGCCGGACACCCCGGGGCGGCCAGACCTGGGCGTGAGACCGGCGTCACCCCGAACGGCCCTCCGCAGACATCCGCTGCCGCCAGTACTCCAAATCTGCACCGGCGCCGGCCTCAGCGGCCAAGGTCACCCTGGGGTTCGGGCCCCACGCCGGACGGACGAGTCTTGGCGCCACCGGCGCGCTAGAGTGGCACGGGCTCCAAGGGGCCAATGTGTGCAACTGCGGAGGTCGAGGATCGGTGGATCAGCAGGGTATCGGGACGACCAACGATTTCCGGTTGCTGCCGCCTCCGGCTCCCGCTGCGGCATCCCAGCGAGCCGGGCTGAGTCACGCGGCCGACGTCGACTACCGGCTCAAATACCGCGGCGCATTGATAGGGGGGGCGATCGGGGACGCCCTGGGCCGGCCGTGGGAGGCTCGTGGCGACGCGGCCGCCTCTCGGGAGCTGAGCTCGCTCGGGCGCTACCGCCGGTGGCCGGGGTGGGCCGGCGGCCCCACGGGCACGGTGACAGACGACACCCAGTTGACGATGTGCGTGGCGGAGAGCATATGCGCCAGAGGGCGCGTGGATCCGGAGGATCTGGCCCGCCGGTTCGTGGAGTGGATGCCTGTCGCCAGGGGGCCGGGAGCAGCCACTCTGGAGGCGGTATCCGCCCTGGCCCGCGGTGTCGCGTGGGATCGGGCCGGGGCCGCCTCCGATGGGAATGGGGCGGCGATGAGGGTTTCACCGCTGGCGCTACTGCACCCGGTGGATGTGGAATCCCTGAGGGGCGACTCCGCCCGAAGCGCGGTCATCACCCACGCCACGCCGATGGCGGTGGTCAGCGCCATCGCCCAAGCCTTCATGGTCGCCTGGTGCCTCCATCGCAACCCCGGCGCTCTCACCGCCGACACCCTGCGATCCGAGCTTCTTGCCGGGCTCGGGGTCGCGTTGGATGGGGTCTCGGAGGAAGCAGTGCCCGAGCGCCGAGCAGACCGCCCCGGACGGTTCCGCCTTAGTGAGCGTCTGGCGGAAGCCGTCCAGATGCCGTTTGCGTCGCCCCCAGATGCCTTCCTGTACTTCTACAACGGCGCCTTCGTGCTGGAGTCCCTGCCGGCGGCGCTCTGGTGCTTCCTCCACCACTGGGATGACCCGCAGCAAGCCATCGTGACCGCGGTCTCCGGCGGCTACGACGCGGACACCGTCGCCGCCATGACCGGGGCTCTGGTCGGGGCGCTGCACGGAGAGGACGCCTTCCCCGCCCCCTGGGTCGACGAGCTCGAATACGCAGCCGAGTTGCGGAGGCTGGCCGACTCCCTCCTGGCCCTGGCCGGTCCCCCGCTGGTCACCGGCGCTTCCACCGGTGCCGAGGGTCGGGCATCCCTCCCCGCCGACCGCCCACCACTTCGGAGCTCCGCCGGGACATGAGTGCCGCTCCAGAGCGAACTGGTCGGATCCTGGGCTCCCTGCTGGGCGGCGCGATCGGCGATGCCCTGGGGGCGCCGATCGAATTCTTGAGCATCCGGACGATTCGAGATCGGTATGGGCCCCAGGGGGTCACCGGCTACGTCTCCGGGGGATGGCCCCCCGGGACATTCACGGACGACACGCAGATGACCCTCTTCACCGCTGAGGGGCTGATCCGGGCCGCGGTCAGAAGCGGGGCCGGGAAGGGCACAGATACGCCCCTCGTGATCTGGCACGCCTACCAGCGCTGGCTGGATACGCAGGATTCCCCGGTCCTCTGGGATCGGGACTTTCCTCAGGGTCCCAGCGGGTGGCTGGTGAAGGAGCCGGCCCTACGGCATCGTCGGGCGCCGGGAGGCACCTGTTTGTCTGCGCTGGACTCGGGACGGCTGGGCTCGACTCTCATCTCCCTGAACCACAGCAAGGGCTGTGGCGGGGTGATGCGGGTGGCCCCCATCGGCCTGGTGGCCAGCGACCCCTTCGAGCTTGCCTGCGAGGCTGCGGCACTCACCCATGGCCACCCCTCGGGCTACCTGGCCGCCGGAGCCTTCGCCGCCGTGGTGGCCGGAGTTGCCCACGGCGAAGCCCTCACCTCCTCCATCGACCGGGCCGTTGAGCTGCTGCGCGCGAGGCGCGGCCATGAGGAGACGGTCCGTGCGGTCGAGGCCGCCGTGGAGCTGGCGGCCTCGGGAGAGGAGCCCACCCCTGAGCTGGTGGAGACGCTGGGCGGCGGTTGGGTGGCCGAGGAAGCGCTCGCGATCGCTTTGTACTGTGCCCTGGTGGCCGCCGACTTCCGCCGCGCCGTCCTCCTGGCGGTCAATCACACCGGCGACAGCGACAGCACAGGGTCCATGGTTGGCAACCTGCTGGGAGCCGCCCTCGGAGTTGAGGCGCTGCCGGAAGAGTGGCTGGACGGGCTGGCGGAGCGGTCCCTGGTGGAGCAGGTGGCCCTCGATCTGGCAGCTGTCGGGGGAGCACCGCCGCGGGACAGGGACTGGGGCCCGGACCGGTATCCCGGGTGGTAGGGGACCTGCCCCCTTCCCCGGTAGCAACCCGGGGTGAGCTCCCGGACCGAGGCCCCCTCGTCGAGGGACCTCGTCAAGAGCGGGCGCGGCAGTTCGGGACCCTCGCGAGCGGAGTTTACTCCGGCTGCGGGGAGTCGCCTGGGGTGACCCCAGACCCGACACGCAGACCAATTCGACTGCAGCGCGCCCCGCGGTGGGGGGCACAGCACTCGGCCTAATTGAAGGGGGTCACCTCCCCTGAGTGCAGACTCCGCACACCCCTCGCCGACTCCCATCCCGAGTCAGCTAGCCCGGAATTGCCCGGGGGGCCGGGCATCAGGCGGGGCTGACGCTACGACATCCTCCCCGCCGTGACCCGGAGTCAAGGGTTCGGCCAGCCACTCCCTGCCATGGGTCGGCCACCGGCTGTCCGGCGCCGGCGCTGCACCTAGGCCCTGGACCCCCGCCAAGAAGTGGTCACTCGACCAGGTCCGTCTTCGGGTTCACCGGGAGGATCGCCGGGGCCCGCGGCCTCTGCGCGAAGTTGAAGTCGAAAAGCAGATTGCCCAGCTGGGGGGCATTCTCGCGGACATCTGGACGAGAATCCGGCCGACCGTCGGTCAAGGGATTGAGCCGCTGGCCGCCTAAAAAGTCGTCTTCGATGAATTTGAGGTAGGCATCCTGGCTCAGCACCTGATGATCCACCATCCCCTGCCTCGCATAGGGGGAGATGACGAGGCCGGGGACGCGCAGCCCATAGCCGGCGGCATCGACCTTCGGCGGCAGGACCCCGTCATAGAATCCACCCCAATCGTCCCAGGAGAGGAAGATCGCCGAGGAGTTCCAAGCGGGGCCCCTCATCACGGCGTCGATGAGGGAGGTGACGTACGACTGACCCACGCTCACTCTGGCGGGTGGGTGCTCACTCTCGGTTCCGTTCGGAACCACCCAGGACACCTGGGGAAGGGCGCCACGGCTGGCGGCGGCGTAGAAGTTGGAGACACTCTGGATGTTGGAGAGCTGGTGGTCCGCATGAACATCGATGAAATCTGGCAGCGGGTTCCAGATCTCCGGAGTGCCCGGGCTCTGGGGCTGGGGAGCGCAGCTCAGCTGCGAGTCAGCGCAATCGGGCTGAGTTCCCGGGGCCACGTAGTAGCCCCAGGAGACGTGGTGCCGATACATGAGGTATGTGAGGTCGGTCCAGGCGTACTGGGGAACGACGGTGGTCGGGGTCTCAGTGTCGGGATTCACTAGGTCGGTGCTACAGCTCATGGGATTCTCCGGATTCGTACAGTGCGCCGCCCAGGCCGAGACCATGTACAGATGGGATATGAGGCTCCAGCTCGCTGTCGACTCGAAAAGATGGTCCTGGAGTACGAAATCTTTCGCCCAGGTCCAATAGTTGGGGATGTCCGCCCCGTTGTGATAGCCCATCACGTCAGGGGGGCCGGCCTGGGTGCAGGCCGGGTCGTACTGCGAAAGGCAGCTGCGCCGGGCCTGCTCCTGCTGGCCGATGAACCCGTTCATGAGCCCGCCGTTGATGTCCGCGACGGCATTCGCGGCCCCATGCGGGCCCCCCAGGTTGACGTCTTGCGTGTCGTGGTAGGGGCGCACACAGGACCCGGTAGCCGGGTCAGGGACGCACACCGTGGGCACGCCGTTTTTCATGGGAATCCCGTCCGCGCCCGGGAAGGTTCCGAAATAGGAGTCGAAGGAACGGTTCTCCTGCATGATGATGATCACGTGCTTGATCTTGTGGATCCCACTGCCGGGAAGCAGGGCGGGGTCGGCGACCGCGGCCGAGGTCCACTTCGGGGTGGGAATCCCTCCCGAGCTGACCGGTATCAGCAGCCCGATGGAACCGCACCCCGCCGCGGCCACGGTCGCCAGCACGAGCAGCCTTCGCCGGGACCAAAGGGCGCGGCTCAAGCGGGCGCCCCCAGCGCCGAGCTAGGGAGCAGGTAGACATAGACCGCGGCCCTCCCCGCGCCTGCCGCGGCGGAGGCTCCGGGCACCACGATGACCAGCAGACCGGGGTGGAGCGCCGAGGCCGGCACCCCGGTCGTCGTCAACGCTCCGGAGGAGACCTCCACCCTGAGGCACTCGGTGCTGGCAGTGATTCCCAATAGCAGCGGCATCTTGGCTCCGCCGAGGGCAATCTGAGTGGGAGTCACCGATCGTATCCTGCCCACCACGGCAGTCGGCCCGAAGAGCGAACGCAGGGCGGCGAGCCCGGCTGTTCCGGGGCGCTTGAGCCTGGGCGTCACGATCGGCTGAGAGGTGGGAACGCCGCACACGGTCTTAAGCGCGCCGGGCAGAGTGGCGGTGTTCCCACAGGGAAGCTCTCCGGCTGCGGCCTTTGTGATTGCGGCGGTGAGGGTGGCTGGCCCTTGGGGAGTCGCCACGTGTCCCATCAGCACCCCGCCGCCCAGGAGAACGGCCGCGATCGCCGCGGCAGCGACGACTCGTCCCACCGGCCGACGGAGCCAGGCTTCTAAATCGGAGCCCGGTGCCGCCTGCTGAAGGCTGACCGGCGCAGGAGTCGGTTCGCTTGGAGTCGCCTCTGGAGCCGAGGCATCGTCGCCCGGGGCTCTATTCATAGGCGGGAGGGTAGGCAGTGACAACGTGAAGTCCCTGAGAAATGCCTGAGAGTGGCGGCCGTATTGGCTTGTCCCCGCGCCGCCACCGGCACGCCCGAGGGACCCTCGAGGCTGCCCCTTGATGGCGGAGGCGGACCCGAACTACGAACCCGACTCTCGGCATAGCGCCTCGCGCGGGGCGATTGCGCCCGCCCGGCCCCCCTCGTCGGCACTAGCACCCGCCGAAGTCCCCGTGGGGGCCAGCGTCAGGCAGATGCGGAGCGGGGCGGCCGCCAGCTGGACGCGGAGCGCGGGCCGGCCTCGGGCACCATGGAGCGGGTAGCGGGCAACACTGATCCGGCGGGCCATCTGGTCCAGCCACCCGGCGAAGCCGCCCCTCCCCCCGGGCCTCGGCTGGCCGCGACCGCCCCGCACCCCCGCCCTCCGCGCTCCTTCACTCCGAGTGCAACGGCAAGGGGAGGCGGGCCACAACCACATTGCGGCGCCGCCGGAACGCGGCGGACAGCAGGAGGTCCAAGTGGTTATGAAGGGCGCGATGCCAGAAGCGTCTCGGCTCGATCACAGGGATGAGAAGTACCACCCTCCTGGCCGGAGACGGCTTGAGGCTGCTGATGTATCGGATCAGGGGCCGGGCGACGGAGTGGTACTGGGAGGTGAGCACCACCAACTGGACCCCCGGGTTCCAGCGCGCCCATTCCTCCTCCACCGCCTTCCTGCGGGCCGTGTCTTCAGCGAAGACCACCGTCACCGCATGTACCTCATCACCCATGGAGAGGGCCTGGGAGAGAGCCTCCCGGGTCAAGGTGGATACCTCGGTGAAGGGCACAACCACGATCGAGCGGCCCCGGGCGGGCTTGGCGGGGCGGGAGCCGAGGCGAAGCTCCAGCGCGACGTGGCGGTAATACCTCTGAACTCTCACGAAGAGCAGGATCAGCAGGGGCATGGCCACGACCACCACCCACGCTCCCTCGCGGAATTTGGTCAGCACAAAAATTAGGGTGGAAACGCCACTCGCGGTTGCCCCGGCGGCGTTGAGGGCGGCCCGCCACCGCCAACCCCGCTCCCGTCGGCTGAGCCAGTGGCGAACCATTCCGGACTGAGCCAGGGTGAACCCCGTGAACACACCGATGGCGAAGAGCGGGATGAGCGAGTTCGTGTTCCCTCCCGTCGCCACCAACAGGACCGCGGCCAGGACCGCCAGCACCACGATTCCGTACGTGAAAACGAGACGGTCGCCCCTGATGGCGAAAGCGTGGGGCAGGCGGTGATCGGCCGCCAGGAGGCTGGCCAAGACGGGAAGCCCACCGAAGCTGGTGTTGGCGGCGAGAGCCAGGGCCACCGTCACCAACAGTGAGATCCCATCGAAGAGCCAGCCTCGTCCCAAGGCGAAGGCCACGATCTGGTTGAGTACGGCGTTCCCGGCCCGGGGCTCGACGTGAAACTTCTGCACCAGCAGCGCGAGTCCCAGCAGCATCGCGGCCAACAGAATCCCCAGCAGGAGCTCGGTCTGGCGCGCCCGCCTGACCCTGGGCTTCCGGAACAAAGGGACACCGTTGGCGATGGCCTCGACGCCGGTCAAGGCGCTGCATCCTGCGGAAAACGCCTGCAGGATCAGCAGCACGCCGATCGCCTGGAGGCCGCGCGCCGCCACTTGGGCGCCCCCGAACTGCCGCAGATGGGGCGCCAGCGGGTGGATGAGCCCCACTGCGATCACGACCAAGACCGCAGCAATGAATCCCAGGGTGGGCAACAGAAAGGCGCGCGCCCCTTCTCCCAGGCCGCGCAGATTGAGGACCGTGATGATCGCCAAGATGCCGAGGCAGATGGGAACCGACCATGAGTAGAGACCCGGGAAGGCGCTCGTCAGCGAGCCCACCCCAGCTGCGATCGACACCGCGACCGTGAGGGTGTAGTCGACGATCAGGGCGGCCCCGGCCAAGAGGCTCAGCGAGTGCCCCAGGTTGGCCCGGGCCACCGCGTAGGCTCCACCGCCACCGGGGAAGGCGACTATCACCTGCAGGTAGGAGGCCACCAGCAGGCAGAGCAGCCCCACGATTCCCAGGCTTATCCAAGGGCTCAAGCGCAGAGCCGCGAGCCCTCCGGCACCCAGCGCCACCAAGAGCGCCTGGGGGCCATAGGCCACCGATGTCAGCGCGTCCAGAGACAGCGCCGACAGCCCTTCGACCGGACCGATCTCCTCCGTTGCCGCCTCGCTCGATCTCAGCGGGCGCCCCAGCACGAGACGGACCAGCTTGAGGGTCAACTGCGTCTCTCCCGGGGCGCAGGGACCCGGCCCCCCGGGAACGCCATCGACAGAGGCGGGGTGCAGACGGTGGATGGCCGGCGAGGTGCGCGGGAGGGGGGGCCCGAAGTAGCCGGGAGCGACCAATGTCGGCGGCCTCCTGCAGGTCCTGACAGTTCAGACCTCCAGGGGCAGGTCGTCTGAGGGCCGCGAAGCAAAAGGTACGGCCCCCGACCGGGGTCAGCCCGGAAGGTCGTACTCCAAGGCGTAGCGATGGGTGCCGTCGGCGTCGACTTGGAGGTGGAAGGTTCCGGCGATTCCCTGAAGTTCACCGCGGCCCGAGCCGGGCACGACCTCGTAGTGCAGGGTCTGGGAGCCGTGATGCAGCATTCCCAGCTGCGCCAGCGCGAAGCCTCCGGAGCGGTCCCCCAGCCGACCATCGACCGACTCGATGGCGACATATCCAGCCGAGCCACTTTTCGGATCCCCGCAAGACAGCATCAGCCCGATGCCCTTGGCCTCCAGATCCCCCTCAAATACCTTGGTGAAGTCGAACCTGCCCACGTTTCCCCCGAACTCGCCTGGCGCGGGGCTCATCGAGATGGTGAAGGTCCCTTCGGCGGCGTCCATGACCCGCAGAGCGTAGCAGCGTACAAGCGGGCGGCCGCGCTTCGCCGCTCGGCCAGCGGGCCGGGGGCGGCGCCCGACCCGGTCCCGGGCGGGCGGGGCCGGAGAGGGCGTCGTCACGACGGGGATCCGCTGGGCGAGGGACTCGGCGAGGTGGACCCGTTGGGCGATGGCGAGGCGGACGGCGAGGTTGACGGCCCAGGCGACGGGGAGGCGGACGGCCCAGCGCTTGGCGACGGGGTGGGGGAGGCGGTGGGGCTGATCGAAGGGCTGGGTGAAGCAGAAGGGGAGGGAGTCGGTGGGGCACCAGA
>JAJZGN010000068.1 GCA_021798435.1 bacterium
ATCTGCAGTACCCGGTGTTCCGCGTCACCGTCGAGCGGCCCGGTCCGAGCGCCACCGGACCTGGCCTGGCCCGGTGATCGAGCTCGCGCCCAGAAACGGGGATGGGTCAGTTGCGCGGGGCCAGCGAGCAGTGGGTAGCGTGCCGCCGGGCGCCCTTTTGCCCGCCCAGTTAGCCGAGAGTTGCCGGGCGAGCCTCGGTGCTGCGGGCCGACCGTCCCCGGCAACCGTCCTCGGACGAAGTCATCCTCCTGGTACTGGCCGACCGACCGGAGATCCCAAAGTGGCGCGCCGCCCACCGCAGGACTCCACGGGCGGCCCTTCGGGTTCGGGCCAGACCGTAAGCGGCAGGGCTGGCTGAAGTTCGACGGCCAACTGACAAGACGCTGTCGGGCTGGGCGATGGGGCCAGTGGGCGACGCCGCCAGCCGGCACACCCGGCGCTTTGGAATGGCGACCGAGGTAAGGCTGCGCAAGCTCCCCTGCCCCGGGGGTACGCCGACCGGCGCGGCGGCAGGTCTTGTCCCCGGTCCACCTGTCAGAAGGTTGCCGGGGGACCAGCCGATGGCCGTGGGGCTGCCGCCAGCCTTGTAGCGCCGGGCCAGCGCCATCCGCTATGTTTGGGGGGTGCGAGTCCCCGGCGTCGGCGGCCAGCGGCCTGCCCACCCCCGCGCGGTGGTGCTGATCTCCCGCATGCCCGAAACCACGCTGATGGGACGAATGCTGCGGCGTGCTTCGGGGGACACGCCGACCGCCCTCTAGCGCCCCAGCGCTAGCTCCCCCGATCCGCATCCCGGGCCCGCGCGCCCCCGGGCAGCCGCCACGGCTGCCGCCAGATGCACCCAGCGCCCTCAGGAGAGCTGCCATGTCCGACCTTTACCGCCTCGCCTGTCCCGCCTGCGGGAGAGACTTCCCCGGCGAAGCCACCACCCTCTGCCCCGACTGTTTCTACCCCCTCTCCATCGTGTACGACCTTGGCCTGGTGCGCCAGCGGATCAGCCGGGAGGTGGTGGAGGCCCGACGCCAAGATATCTGGCGATACGAGGAGCTGCTCCCCGTCGAGCCGGAGTCGGCTCGCCTCGCCGGGGTGGGCTGGACCCCACTGCTTCCCGCTCACCGTCTGGGGCCCAAGCTGGGCTCGGGCGAGCTGTTCCTGAAGGACGACGCTGCCTGCTTCCCCACCCTCTCGTTCAAAGATCGGGTGGTGGCCGTGGCCCTGGCCACGGCCCGGACCCTGGGATACGACGAGGTCGGCTGCGCTTCGACAGGCAACCTGGGCAACGCGGTGGCGGCGCATGCCGCCCGGGCCGGACTCACCGCCTGGGTCCTGGTTCCCGACGACCTGGAGTCGGCAAAGCTGCTGGGGACGGCGGTGTACGGAGCCCATCTGGTCCGGGTCCGGGGCACCTACGATCAGGTCAACCGGCTGGCTGCCGAGATCGCCGAGCGCCACCACTGGGGCTTCGTGAACGTCAACCTGCGGCCCTTCTACGCCGAGGGCTCCAAGACAGTGGCTTTCGAGATCGCCGAGCAGCTCGGCTGGCGCCTTCCGGACAACGTGGTGGTGCCGATGGCGGGCGGTGCCCAGCTCACCAGGATTGCCCGGGGGTTCCAGGAGTTGGTGGACGTCGGCCTTGTGCCCGCTCATCCGGTGCGGATTTTCGGTGCTCAGGCACAGGGTTGCTCGCCGATCGCAGCCGCCTTCCTGGAGGGGTGTCGCCAGGTGGTGCCCCAGATCCCGCAGACCATCTGCCGCTCCCTCGCCATAGGCGACCCGGCGGACGGCCGGGCCGCCCTCGAGGTGATGGCGGCGAGCGGGGGCGGCGCCGGACACGCCAGCGACCCTGAGATCCGCCGGGGAATCCGGGTCCTTGCGGAGTCCGAAGGAATCCTGGGAGAGACTGCGGCGGGAGTGACGGTGGCGGTGGCCGAAAAGCTGGTGGCCGACGGGAGGATCGGGAGGGGCGAGACCACCGTGCTCTGCATCACCGGCAACGGCCTCAAGACCCTGGAGTGCCTGGATGGGCACCTGGATTTGGGGGCACCGCTCAACCCGTCGATCGCCGCCTTCGAGGCCCGCCATGCAGAGCTGAGGGGAGTTGCCTGAGTGGCAGCCTGGCCAGGAGTACGGGTGATGAAGTTCGGAGGAACCTCGATCCAGGGGCGCCGGGGCGTGGAGCGGGTGGCCTCCATCCTCTCCTCCGGCGGGCCCGGGACGGTGGCGGTGGTCTCGGCCATGGCCGGGACTACGGATGCGCTCCTCGAGGGGGCCGAAGCGGCCGTTGCCGGCCGCCCGGGCCTGGACCAGGCCGCCGCAGCTGTCCGCGAGGAGCATCTGCGGGTGGCCCAGGATCTCCTGGGAGAAGGCGAGCTGGACTCCTTCTCCGCCTACCTGGGGGCCGTGATCTCCCGGTATCGGGCCTACGGGGCGCTCCTGGCCGGAGCCAGCTCAGATGCCCGGCGCTCTCTGGAGGCAGCTTCCAGCGCCGGGGAGCTGCTCGCGGCCGCCATCCTGGCCGCATCTCTGAGGGGAATGGGGGTGTCGGCGACAGCGGTGGACGCGGCCCGGCTGCTGGTCACCGAAGGCCACCCCTGGGCGGCCGAGCCCCTGGTCCAAGAGTCCGGTGAGTTGGCTCGGGGGGAACTGCTCCCTCTACTCCGGGACGGGACTCTCCCGGTGGTCACGGGCTTCCGCGCCGGAACCGCCGCCGGACAGGTGACCACGCTCGGAAGAGGAGGATCGGACCATACCGCGACCGTCCTGGGCGCGGTCCTAGCCGCGGCGGAGATCTGGATCTGGACCGAGGTCGACGGGATCCTCACCGCCGACCCCCGCCTGGTCGCGGAATCTCGCCTGCTTCCGGAAGTCTCCTACGCGGAAGCGATCGAGCTCTCCTACTTCGGAGCCAAGGTGCTGCATGGGAGGGCCGTCCCGCCGGCAGCCTCGGCGGCGATCCCGATTCGGATCAAAAACACGATGCACCCTGATCGGGCGGGGACGGTGATCGAAGCGAGGCGCCCGGGTCCCGGAAGGGTGAGGGCAGTGACCCAGATGGAGCAGGCCTGCCTGCTGACCATGACCGCCAGCCCCGGAGCCGGGCTGAACCGACTCGCCGGCGAGGTGTTCAGCGCCTTCGCCGACGCCAGGATCACCACCCTAATGGTGACTCAGTCGTCCGCCGAACAGGTGATCTGCGTCGCCATCCCCGCGGTCGAGCTTACCGCTGCCCGAGAGGCCCTCCTCCCGGCGCGCTTCCTACTGGCGGTCGACATCAAGGACCAGGTGTCGGTGGTGGTGGTGGTCGGAGAGGCGATGCGCGGCACGGCAGGCATCGCCGGGGCGATGTTTGGAGCCCTCGGGGAACATGGGATCAACGTGGTCGCCATCTCCCAGGGTTCCTCGGAGCTGGCCGTGGCTGCGGTGGTGAAGCGCCAGGACGTGGGCGATGCGGTGCGCGCCCTGCACCGCCAGTTCGGGCTCGCCGGTCCAGGATGAAGGGCGGCCCCGCCGCCTCAGGTCCTGAGGTAGGAGGCGCCGTTCACGTCCAGGATCGCCCCGCTGGAGAACCTGGCTTCGGGGGAGGCCAGGTATAGGATGGCGGCCGCCACCTCCTCGGGGGTCGCCACCCGGCCGAAGGGGCTCTGGCGCTGAATCTCCTCCCCCCGGGGTCGCGCCAGCTCCTGGCTGTACATGTCGGTGGCGACCCAACCGGGCGCCACCGTGGCGATGCTGATCCCGTGGGGGGCCAGCGCCACGGCCAGTGACTGCCCCAGGGCGTTGAGGCCCGCCTTGCTGGCCCCGTATCCGGGCTGGCCCGGCTCACCGCGGAACGCTCCCCGGGAGGAGACGTTGACGATCGCGCCCCCCTTTCCGATCATCTTCCGCGCCGCGAAGTAGATGAGGTAGGCCGGGGCCAGCAGGTTGACCGCCAGGGTCCGCTCCAGCGCCCGCCGCCAAGGCTCGAAGTCCATCGCCAGAAGGTCGTGCGGCAGGCTGATCCCCGCGTTGTTGACCAGGACGTCGAGCCCCCCGAGAAGGCCCCCGGCCTCCTCGACCACCCGCTCCGCCACCTGCGGGTCGGAGAGGTCTCCGGAGACCACCGCATGGCCCTCTCCGATGAGTTCGCCGAGGAGCTCTTCGGCGAGGGCGGGCGAGTCGCGGTGGTGGATGGCCACCCGATCCCCGGCCGCCGCAAAGGCCAGAGCCGCAGCCCTTCCGATCCCGCGGGAAGCTCCCGTGACCAACACCGCGCGCGAACTGGTCACGTGCTGGCCCGCCCCCGATTCCGAGCACAACCCCGCACGACTCAAGTTTACTTTGGCCACGCGCAGGCGGGCTCGGGGAGCGCTGAACCCGGGTGACTTCCGGAGGGCCCCGGTGGCTTCCCCGGCGAGCCTAGCTCCCCCGCCATCAGCGCTTCAGCGTGGCCAGCGTCCCCTGATTCAATCCTCCGGTGGTGGTCGAGCGTCCCGCGTCCTCACCGTGGAAGATCACCGTGTCCGAGGTACGCCTCCTGGTCCACCAGGCGAACGCCAGGCCCAGAGCCAGCAGCACGGCGATGGTCTGGTCGATCCCGTTGCCGATGGCCTTCGGCCCGGCGATGAAAAAGGCGACCAGCAAGCTCCCCATCACCGCAGTCGAGAACAGAGCTCCAGCCAACAGCCAGATGTGGGAGTGAGGCTCCAGCTTGGTCTCAGGGACCCGCCGATGGCCGAGAGTGAGAAAAACGGAGGCGGTGACCGAGTCCAGGAAGAACTCCGCCAGCAGGAAGAACCCAGCCGCTGAGAGGATCAGGTTGAAGAAGGCACCGAGCGAGGTGATGAAGACCTGCATGGCGACCACTGCCAGGGCGGTGCCGAGGCTGGCGAGGATGGCGACGTGGGGAACCTGGCGGCGGCTCAGCCGCGCGAACTGGGACGGGATGAGCCGTTCCCTCCCCATGGCGTACAGCGCCCGGGTGAGGATGTAGGTGGTCAGCCAGAGGCCCCCCGCGGTGGAGGCCAGGATGGGAATCAGCATCACCCAGGGCGCCTGAGGGACCAGCCGCGCCGACCACTCGGCCAGCGGGTTGGTCGCGTTGGCCAGCTGGTGCAAAGGAGTCTCGCCCAGCATGAGGGGGTACAGGACGGCGTAAAAGAGCAGCGCCCCGATGGCCCCGATGATCCCTCCCACCCCGGGGTGGGCCCGGGGGCGCATGGACTCCTCCGCGGCGTAGCTGTCGATCTCCCACCCGTCCAGGATGGTGGCGGCCACCACCGCCACGATCAGGATGCCACCAATGGGTGGGGGTCCAAAGTGGATCGGTACTGAAATCCGGTGCCAGTTGAGGACCCCCAGGACACCGAAGCTCACCAGCGAAACCATCTCCAGGGTGAAAAACGCCTGGGTGATCCGGGCCGTGGGCCGGCCCCCGAGGAGCAGCGGGATGGCCGCAAACCCAATCCAGAAGATGGTGACCGCTAGCTGCACCACCGGCGGGGCATGGTATCCAGGGGCGACCAGCGCCAAGGTGTAGGCGCCCGCGGGGATGGCGATCGGCGGTATCGAGGTGAAGTAGGCGAGGATGAGGATCCAGGCCTGGTACCGGGAAGCCGACCGGCCGATGACCCGGGCCGACCAGTGGTAGGAGGCCCCGGAGTGGGGAAAATGCTGGTTCAGAAGCCGGAAGACGAAGCTGGAGACCAGGAAGGGCACCGCCAGCACTGCGATCGCGGGCAGCGTCCACCATCCGGCGTCCGCCGCCATCACCCCTCCGGTGGCGGCCACGGAGAACAGGGGTCCTACGCTGGAGACCGACAGCGGCACCAGGTCAGTCAGATGAAAGAGCTGGGCCAGCCTCCGCTCAGCAGGATCGTGTTCGGCCCGCCCCGCAGCGCCCACACCTAGCCCTCCGCGATTCCATCCCCCCTCAAGCTGGCCAGCTGAGTATAGACGACTGTTGTGACGGTGTTGCAGTTGGGAGCGAGTCGTATTCAAACAGCCTGAGTTGCCCCTCGGGGGAAGCCCAAGAGGACCGAACAGTAGCTCAGCCGGCCCGCCCGGCCGCGGTCCGACCCGTCAGATCGCGGTCGAACCCAAAGCACTCCCCGATATTCCGGGGCACCCACCCCCCGCTGCCACGGTCTACGGGGCGCCGGGAACCGTCACCCTTCCCCTGTGACGCGGATGGCCCAGAGCCGGGCCGCCGGGTCAGCTGTGGGGCCGCACCTGTCAGCACCAACGCCGAGTTCGACGCACTTCAGGGAGCGCGACCGCGCCCGGCCGCCAGCATCCCCCGGGAGCGTCAGCGCCCCAGCTCTGTGGCGCAGACCTGGCTAAGCTGCGAGAGGGACACCCGGACCTGCTCCATGCTGTCCCGCCGGCGCACGGTCGCCGCCTGATCCTCCAGCGTCTCGAAGTCGATGGTGATCGCCAGCGGGGTACCGATCTCGTCCTGGCGGCGATACCGCCTGCCGATGGCCTGGGTCTCGTCGTACTCGGTGGCGAAGCTGGAGCGAAGGTCCGACTCCACCCGCCTCGCCAGATCCATGAGCTCCGGCCGCTTGGAGAGCGGCAGGACGGCCACCTCGAAAGGGGCCACCCTGGGGTCGAGCCCGAGCACAACTCGCGTCTCGCCCCGCACCTCCTCCTCTCGGTAGGCGTCCAGCAGGAGGGCCAGGAAGGTGCGGTCCACGCCCAGGGACGGCTCCACCACATAGGGCAGAAAGCGAGATCCGGTGGGCGGATCGGTGTAATTCAGGTCCTTGCCGCTCATCTCCTGATGGCGCCGAAGGTCGTAGTCACCCCGGCGAGCGATCCCCTCCAGCTCGCCCCAACCCCAGGGGAAGTGGTACTCGATGTCCGTGGAGGCCAGGGCATAGTGGGCCTTCTCGTCCTCGCCATGGGGCCGGAGGCGCAGGTTGTCGGCCCGGAGCCCGATCGCCCGATGCCAGGCCAGGCGGCGCTCGCACCAGTATTCGAACCAGGTGGCGTCGTCCTCGGGCGAGCAGAACCACTCCAGCTCCATCATCTCCAGCTCCCGGAGGCGGAAGATGAAGTTTCCGGTGGTGATCTCGTTGCGGAAGCTGCGACCGATCTGGGCGATACCGAAGGGCAGCCGCTGGCGCGAGCTGGTGAGGACATTCTTGAAGTTGACAAATATGCCCTGGGCCGTCTCCGGGCGAAGGTAGACGACACTGCCGGCGTCCTCCACCGGGCCGACGTGGGTCTGGAACATGAGGTTGAACTGGCGGGAGGCGCTGAGCTCGCCCCCACAGTTGGGGCAGCGGTCTCCAGAAAGCTGGTCGGCACGCCAGCGCTGGTGGCACTCGCCAAGGCAGTCGACCATGGGATCGCTGAAGTTGGCCAGGTGACCCGAGGCCTCCCACACCCGCGGGTTCATCAGGATGGCCGCCTCCAGTCCCTCGACATCGTCGCGGAGATCTACTACCTCTCGCCACCAGAGGTCACGGATGCGCCGCCGGAGCCGGACCCCCAGGGGCCCGAAGTCGTAGACGGCGTTCAGCCCGCCATAGATCTCGCTGCTGGGGAAGACGAAGCCCCGGCGCTTGCAGAGCGAGACCATAAGGTCAAGCCGGTTCGAATCAGCCACTCCACTCCTCACCCGCCCACCCCAGGAAGACGCGGTCATTCTACGGAACGGGGGGTGACTGAACTGATCCCACCTTGGACGGCCGAGAGTGGCTGGTACGATCGGCTCGTGCTCCGCCTCTTCGACACCCGCTCCCGGGAGGTGCGTCCGCTGGCACCGCTCCGCGACGGGGAGCTCCGGATGTACAGCTGCGGCCCCACCGTCTACAGGTCGGTGCATATCGGCAACCTGCGCACCTACCTACTGGCCGACTGGATCAAGCGGGTGGCCCGAGCCCAGGGCTGGAAGGTCCTCCACGTCAAGAACGTGACCGACGTGGGGCACATGCGCCAGGAGATGGCGGAGCGCGGTGGGGACAAGGTGATCGCCGCGGCTCTGGCGGCGGGTCGAACGCCGCGGGAGATCGCCGACCACTTCGAGCAGGAGTTCCACGAGGCCGAGGCGAAGCTGCTGATCGAGCCCGCCGATGTCTTCCCCCGGGCCACCGATCACGTGCCCCAGATGCTGGAGCTCATCTCCAAGCTCCAGGAAAAGGGCCTCGCCTACCAGGTGGATGGCACGGTGTACTTCGACACGGCGAGGCACCCGGGGTATGGGGCCCTGTCGGGTAACACTCCAGACCATCTCTTGAGCGGCGCCGGGGCCGAGGGGGACCCCGCCAAGCGCCACCCCGCCGACTTCACCCTCTGGCGGGCTGCCGATCCCGGCCGCCAGATGATGGTCTGGGACAGCCCCTACGGCCCCGGGTTCCCCGGGTGGCACATCGAGTGCTCGGCGATGTCGATGACCTACCTGGGCGAGGAGATCGACCTCCACACGGGCGGGGTGGACAACATCTTCCCCCACCACGAGGACGAGCTGGCCCAGAGCGAGGGCGCGACCGGGGGCCAGTTCGTCCGGCACTGGGTCCACGGCCAGCACCTCCTCGCCGACGGGGTCAAGATGGCCAAGTCCCAGGGGAACGTGTACACCGTGGCCGACCTCGAGGACAGGGGCTTCGACCCCCTCTCCTTCCGCCTGCTTTGCGCCCAGGTTGGCTATCGGACCCGGCTGAACTTCACCCTGGCGGCTCTGGCCGGCGCCGAGCATGGGCTGCGCCGACTTCGCCGCGCCGCCGCCGACCGGGACGGCGAGGTGGACCCAGCCCGGGCGCGCGCTCTGGAGCTCGCGGTGCGGGCGGCGATGGAGGACGACCTCGACCTGCCCGCGGCGGTCGCGGCCGCATTCGCCTTCGCAGCTGACCGAGGCCTGAGCCCGGCCACCAGGGGTGCAGGACTGCGGGCCGCCGACCGGCTGCTCGGCCTGGGCTTGGACCGCGACCCCGAGGCTCTGCTCGAAGAGGGGCCCTGGACCGAACTGGCTTCGCGGCGGTCGAGGCTGCGGCAGGTGGCCAATTTCGAGGATGCGGATCGGGCTCGGGACCAGCTGCTCACTTTGAGGGCCGTGCCGGAGGATCGTCCGGGCAGAAGCCGG
>JAJZGN010000069.1 GCA_021798435.1 bacterium
TTCCTGATCGCCAACACTGGCCCTCTTGCTGATCCGGGTGGCCGAGAACCAGACGGGTGAGGCTTGGCGCAATCTCCGCCATGAGCTCCAGCGGCTTCACTTGGTGACTCTGGCCACCGACCAAGGAACCGTAGCCCAACGCTCGCTCCTCATAGCCGGCCAGCAAGCCATCCTGAACCAACTCGACCTGCCCGAGCCGCCTCGGTTCTACGACTTCCGCCCCGGGGCAGCCTGACCCAGCCCCACGTCAGCCCCCGGGCTTGTAGTCACAGACGCTTTTCGGCCCTTCTGCGTCATATGCCAGCCTTCTTGCGGTCTTTTCTCTTCTGCCCTCCCTGGACCTGCGGAACCCCGGTCAGAAGTTATGGCCGTCTGCCTAGGCGAGGTCGGCCACCGGCGGCTTGACTGGCCCGTGAGTGCCGAGCGCCCCACCTCCACTTCCCTCCCGGTCGGTAGGTCGTAGCCGCCGTTGCGTGAGTCCAGGGCGACATGCGAACTGCCGGTTAGGCTCTGGTGAGCGCGGCCTTGATCAGGTAAGCGACGGCCAGGGCGAAGAGCAGGCTAAGGAATGTCCCAATCAGAAAGTATTCCGCAAATCGTCGTCCGTTCCCACCCTTGAACTCGGGGAATCGCGCGACCGACTTGACCGCCACCACCAGCGCGACGGCCTCGGGATGGCCAACCAAGACCCCGCCATAGACGAACGCTCTCTCGAGCATGCCGATGACCTGGCCACCCGCTGGAGCACCGCTGGCGTCCTCGGCCTCCTGTGACGACTCGGGCAACCCCTTGATTCGCTTCAGTATTGCCTCCACCACCAGCGAGCCTACGAGCGTGGCGAAGATGAAGCCACTGGCGGCGAGCAGGATCGAGGTTCTGTTGCTGGAGAGGAAACCTCGCCCCGCCGCCATAGCGATTCCCGGTCGTAGAGCGAATGGGCCACCGCAGGACACCACCACCAGCAGCGCATAGGTCCGTCTCGATGGCGGAAGAGCGGCAGCGCCGGATGCCAAGGCGAGGATCGGCCACGCGGGCCATGGCTGGGTCCCCAACTGCACGTTGAGCCCCAGGCCAACCAGCAATGCTGCGGTGGCGCCCCTCCGATACGCGCGCCGACGGAGTCCGCTGGAGATAGCCAGTAGCGCGGGGACGGTCATCGTGGACAGAAGGAAGACCAGGGCGGAAGAGAAGGTCATCCCAGGGCCAGCGCCGCAAGGTGTTCGACCAGTACCTTGCCAGCCTGCTCCTCCGCCCAGCGGGCGGTAAGGAGCTGCTGGGACACGGCTTGCTTGGTGACACCAAGTCGCTCCGCGATCTGGACCGTGTTCAGCCCGGAAGAGCGGAGGCGCAGGGCGGGACTGTCACGCTGCCGCCGCCGTGAATACAGCGCGCCCATCAGCAGCAGGACCGCCTCCAAATCCACCGGGTCTCTTTCTCTGTCCAGGACGCGAAGACGTTCGGGGCGTGCCTTAGCCTCTCCAATGGCCTGGCGAGCCAGCTCAAAGGCAATCCCCCGGCTCTGGCGGACGCTTTTCGGAAGCGGCGTGTCCACGTCTCCAATCCCGATCCCGATCCACCACGACGGAGATTCGAGCGCCGGGAGCACGATTTCCGTAAAAGCCTTGGGGTCGTCGACCAAGCCCTCCATCTCATCGCCGGCAGTGCGCTCGAAGGGCAACAGTAGGCGGATGTCAGAAGCGTTGACTCGCTTGAGCCAGGGCTCGACCAGGTCGGGGCCGCGCCGACTCCGCCTTTGGTCGAGGAGAATTGCAGCCGGCATAGGTCAAGCCTACAGGCTTGACCAAGCAGAGTCAAGTCGCCAGCCTTGACCAGGACGAGTCAAGGCCTCTGGCCTGTCCGTCAGGGCGACGTCAAAGTCGTCTAAAGTGAACCGAGGGCCGAACATCGTCTCGGCAACTCTAAGCGGGGCGTAGTCGAGCGCCTTGGGACCGAAGTCACCGCGAGAGAGGACCAGCGCTACCGGCCGGACAACGGCGGCTACTCGCTGCCGGAGCATCTGCAGACGGCAGAGGGACGGCCCGGAAGATGGCCAGATCGCGGGGGGCGAGTGGAGGGGGGGAGGCGTGGCGGTGATAGCCATTCCCGCACGCCCAATCCTCCGGCACGACCGGCTCCACGACCGTCTCCGACCGGGTACCCAAGCCCGCGATCCGCCCACGTCGAACACGACGCGTGAACCGCCCCGGGTTTCGTAGAGACTCCGGGTAGTGTGAAACCACCCGCGGAGCAGGGGCCTCCTCATGGTAGTGGTGGGCTTCAAACTCAGCGGTGGGAATCATGCCCAGCTCCCGGAGGAGCCGGTCGATCCCCAGTTGCTGCCAGAGGTGCTGGGCCACCCAGCGAATGCCGAACTCGCGGCTCCTTTCCACCTCCACCTCTCCCAGGCAGACCCCGCCGGAGCCTTCCGGGGAGGCCAGCTTGCGCAGGTGGGCGCTCAGGGTGTCGACCTTCTGTGAGTCAGCTGAACTCGTCTGCCCAGGGAGCCGAGAGTGCGATGCCCGACCTTGCCCTGGGACGTGAAGCTCTCCACGCTGGCGAGGTACTCCTTGGGGCCGGTCACGGTGGAGGCGGCGCCGGACCTTGATGTACACGCGCCCCGACCACATCCAATTCTCTGGCCACTGTCAACCTGGCTCACGTTCGCCGCTACCTTTCACGCCTCTCAGAGGACCAGGTTCATCCTCCTTCGGATTCGGCCACCACCCCTCTCGGCCCCATTCAGCCTGCCATCCTGCCAAAGTCGAGCTAGCCCGGCCACAGCGCCTCGATCCCCCGGACGTCGCCAGCCGAGTCCACCAGCAGACGGGGCGGTCGAAGGCCGGCGGACTCCAGGTCCGGTCCGAGGAGCTGCGGCTGTCCGGCCCCCAACTCGAGAAGAAGGCGCCCTCCGGGTCGGAGCCACGAGGCTGCCCCCAGGACCGCCCGGCGCAGCACCCGGAGCCCGTCCGGCCCCCCCTCCAGCGCCCGCCGGGGCTCGAAGGCCAGCACGTCGTGGGCCAGAAACGGCAGCTCCCGGTCCGGCACGTAGGGGAGGGCGCCCACGATCACATCGACCCTCCCCAGCCAGGCGTCGGGCAGACCCTCGTAGAGATCCCCTTCCACCACCTCCACCGAGTTGGCCCGGGCACAGCGTGCCGCCGCCGGGTCGGACTCGGTGCCAAGGACCGCAGCCTCCGGGCGGCGCTGCCCCAGCACCCGGGCGATGGCCCCACATCCGGTCCCCAAGTCCACCGCCAGCCCCGGGGACGGAAGCCGCCGGGCCGCCCGTCGTGCCAGGGGCTCGGTCTGCTGCCGGGGGACATACACACCGGGGACGATCGCCAGCCTGATGCCGCAGAAGTCGACCCAGCCGAGGATCCAGGCCAGCGGCTCGCCGGTGGTGCGGCGTCCCACCAGCTCCTCCAGCCGCTCCCCGGACCGACCGGCCGCGGCGGCCAGCAACCGGGCCTCGCCGCGGGGGTTGAGAAACCCGGCCGCGGTGAGCCGTTCTCGGGCCCTGGCCACCTCCATCCGCCAGGACGGGCTGGGGGGAGTCTCGCGGGCCATCTCTGGTTGACCTCCCGGCAGGAGGGCGGAGGGGCATGGTTGCCAAGCCCTGTGCAGTGGACCATACTTCGACCGGCAAGCTGCCGGTGGCCCGCGGGCTCTCGCTCTTCATGGGAGGCGTCCCGCGGGTCGGCCAGTTCGGCACCCGTCGCACGGAGGGTTCTCATGGGACAGACTCTGCGGGTCACGGTGAACGGGGAGGGGCGCAGCGACGAGGTCGAGCCCCGCCTCCTCCTGGTGCACTACCTGCGCGAGACGTGCGGGCTGACCGGCACCCACGTGGGCTGTGACACCAGCCAGTGCGGCGCCTGCACAGTGCTCCTGGACGGGGCGGCGGTCAAGTCCTGCAACATGCTGGCGCTGCAGGCGGACGGCGCCGAGATCACCACCATCGAGGGGCTGGCCCCGGAGGGAGGGCTGCACCCCCTCCAGACCGCCTTCTGGGAGAACCACGGGCTGCAGTGCGGCTACTGCACCCCGGGGTTCATCATGGCTGCCGCCGCGCTCCTGGCCGAGAACCACGATCCCTCGGACGAGGAGATCGGGAGGGGGCTGGAGGGGAACCTCTGCCGGTGCACTGGCTACGTCAACATCCGCAAGGCGGTGAAGGCGGCGGCCCAGGCGATGCGCGAGGGGGCCGCGGCCCCGATCGGAGGGTAGGGAGATGGCGGTCACTCAGTTGATCGGAGCCCGGGTTCAGCGCCGCGAGGACCCGCGGCTGATCACCGGCCACGGACAGTTCATCGAGGACCACACCCTGCCCGGGCTGACCCACCTGGCGGTGGTGCGCAGCCCCCACCCCCACGCCCGCATCCTCGGCATCGACGGAGCGGCGGCCCGGGCGCTGCCGGGGGTGCTGGCGGTGCTCACCGCCGCCGACTTCCACAAGGTCCTCAGCGGGAGCATGCCGGTCACCCCGGCCTTCGCCCCGGAGAAGAAGTACGTCCCGGAGCGCTTCCCGATCGCGGATCACGAGGTCTGCTTCCAGGGGGAGCCGGTGGCGGTGGTGGTGGCCACCGACCGCTACCTGGCCGCCGACGCCGCCGACCTGGTCCAGGTCACGTACGAGACCCTGCCGGCGGTGGTGGACCCAGAGCGGGCGATGAGCGCCGGCAGCGCCCTGGTCCACAGCGACGGCCCCGACAACATCGGCTGGGACATGACCTACGCGGGCGGCGACATCGAGGCCGCCTTCAGCCGGGCCGAGGTGGTGGTGAAGGAGCGCATCCTCCAGCAGCGGCTGGCCCCCACCGCCATGGAGACCCGGGGGGTGATGGCGAGCTACTCCCCGTATGGCGAGCAGCTCAGCCTCTGGCTCAGCAGCCAGAACCCCCACTTCATACGCCTCTTCGTGTCCGGGGCCATGGGGATCCCGGAGAGCCGGGTGAGGGTCGTCTCCCCGGACGTGGGCGGGGGCTTCGGCAGCAAGATCAGCCCCTACCCCGAGGACTACCTGGTGCCTGCCGCGTCCAAGATCCTGGGCCGCCCGGTGCGCTGGATCGAGACCCGGACCGAGAGCGTCATGACCACCATCCACGGCCGGGGGCAGGTGTTCACCGCCGAGGCCGCGGCCCTCCGCGATGGAACCCTCCTGGGGCTCCGCCTGACCCAGGTGCTGGACCTCGGCGCCTACCACGGGACCTTCGGGGCCTTCCAGGCCTGCGCCTGCCTCATGTCGGGAGGCGTCTACCGCTGGGAGGCGATCTCAGCCCGCACCGTGGGGGTGCTCACCAACAAGGTGCCCACCGATCCCTACCGGGGGGCGGGCCGGCCCGAGGGCACCCACCTCTGCGAGCGGATGGTGGACCGCATGGCCGACGAGCTGGGAATGGACCCCGCCGATCTCCGGCGCAAGAACTTCGCCCGGGAGTTCCCGTTCGTGAACAACTTCGGCCTCACCTACGACTCCGGCAACTACGACGGCACCCTCGATCGGGCCCTGGAGCTCTCCGACTACCAGGGCTGGCGCCAGCGCCAGGCGGGGGCCCGAGAGGCGGGCAGGCTGGTCGGTATCGGCCTCTCCACCTGGGTTGAGATCTGCGGCTTCGGCCCCAGCGCCGCCACCGCCGGAGCCACCGGGGGGATCGCCCTGGTGGAGTCCGCCCAGATCCGCTTCCTGCCCTCCGGCTCGGTGGCCGCTTACGTCGGGACCCACGCCCACGGGCAGGGCCACGACACCACCTTCTCGCAGCTGGTGGCCGAGACTCTGGGGGTGCCGCTGGAGGCGGTCGACCTGCGCCACGGAGACACCGCCGAGGGCCCGGCGTTCGGCTACGGCACCTACGGCAGCCGCAGCCTGTCGGTGGGCGGGATGGCCCTCTACACCGCCTCCCAGGAGATCCTCGCCAAGGCGAGGAGGCTGGCCGCCCACCTTCTGGAGGCTTCCCCGGAGGACCTGGAGTTCACGGCCGGGGCCTTCACGGTCCGGGGAAATCCCCAGGCCAGGAAGACGATCCAGGAGGTGGCCCTGGCCAGCTACGGTGGCGGCCTCCCCGAGGGGATGGAGCAGGGGCTGGAGGCGGTGAGCCATTTCGACCCACCCAACTTCGTCTGGCCCTTCGGTGCCCACGTGTGCGTTGTGGAGGTGGACAGCGAGACCGGGGCGGTGGAGATCCTCAGCTACACCGGGGTCGATGACTGCGGCAACGTCATCAACCCCATGATTGTCGAGGGCCAGGTCCAGGGAGGCATCGCCCAGAGCATCGCCCAGGCGCTCTTTGAGGAGGTGGTCTACGACGAGGAGTCGGGACAGCTCCTGACCGGGACCATGCTCGACTACCTGGTCCCCACCATGAACGAGCTCCCGACTCCCAAGCTCGACCGCACCGTGACTCCCAGCCCCACCAACGCCCTCGGTGTGAAGGGGATCGGGGAGGCGGGAACGATCGCGGCCTCGGCGGCGGTGATCAACGCCGTCTGCGACGCGCTGAGGCCGCTCGGGATCCACCACGTGGACATGCCCGCCAGTCCGGACCGGCTCTGGCGGCTGATGCAGGAGGCAGGGCGGTGATTCCAGCAGCATTCCAGTACTCGAAAGCCGGCTCGGTGAAGGAGGCGGTGGCCCAGCTGAGGGAGGCCGGCCCGGAGGCCAAGGTGATCGCCGGAGGGCAGAGCCTGATCCCGCTCCTGCGGCTCCGGCTCTCCCAGCCATCCCACCTGGTCGACGTCAACGGGGTCCGGGAGCTCGACTACATCCACCCGGAGGGCGACCTCCTGCGCGTGGGCGCCATGACCCGGCACACGACGATGGCCCGCTCCGAGCTGGTGCAGCGCCACCTCCCCCTGCTGGCGGAGATGGCCGCCCAGGTCGGCGACCCGCAGATTCGGGCCCGGGGCACCCTGGGCGGGGTCATCGCCCACGCCGATGCCGCGGGAGACTACCCCACGCTCGCGGTGATGCTCGACGCCACCATCGTCACGGACCGGCGCCGGGTTGCCGCCAGGGACTTCTTCCAGCACCTCTTCACCACCGTGCTCGCCGAGGACGAGCTGGTCTGCGAGGTGGTCTTCCCCGTGGCCCCAGGACCCCACCGGTACCTCAAGTTCCGGCGCCGGCTGTACGACTGGGCCATCGTCGGAGCCGCCGTGCAGAAGCTGGACTCAGGGTGGCGGGTGGGGCTGACGCACGTCGGCCCGAGCGCGGTGCGGGCGGCCGCGGTCGAGGCGCGCCTGCAGGCCGGGGCCACCTTCCAGGAGGCCGCCGCCGCCGCCGCAGACGGCCTGGAGCCCCCCAGCGACGTTCGCGCCTCTGCCGACTACCGACGCCACCTCGCCCGGGTCCTCACCCGCCGGGCGCTGGAACAGGCGGCCTGAGGGCGGTCGGGACTGGTGGGCCAGGGCGCGGAAGGGGCGCCGGGAGGGTTTGGCTGGCCGGAGGCGCAGGGCCTCGACTCGGTCGAGGAGATGCGCTCCCGGCTGGCCGCCGCCAGCTACCTCGCGGACCACGCCCTGGCCACCGTCGCCTACCTGGGGCTCAAGCTGGAGCGCCCGGTGCTCCTCGAGGGGGAGGCCGGGGTCGGGAAGACCGAACTGGCCAAGGCCCTCTCCCGGGTGCTGGGCGCCCCTCTGGTGCGTCTGCAGTGCTACGAGGGCATCGACGTGAGCCAGGCGCTGTACGAGTGGAACCACGCCGGCCAGCTCCTGGCGATCCGGCAGCATGAGGGGGGCGGGCCCGACCTCGACCTGTACGCCGACCGCTTCCTCATCCGGCGGCCCCTTTTGGAGGCTCTGGCTCCGGCGGACGGGCGGCGCCGGGTGCTGCTCATCGATGAGGTCGACCGCAGCGACGACGAGTTCGAGGCGTTCCTCCTGGAGATGCTCTCCGACTGGCAGGTGACGATCCCCGAGCGCGGCACCCTCAGCTGCGTAAGTCCCCCGCTGGTGCTCCTGACCTCCAACCGGACCCGGGAGCTCCACGACGCCCTGAAGAGGCGCTGCCTGTACCACTGGATCGACTACCCGGGGGCCGCCGAGGAGCTGGCGATCGTGCGGCTGCGCCTTCCCGAGGTCCCGGCCCAGCTGGCCCGCCAGGTGGTGGCGTTCGTGCAGCAGCTGCGCTCCCTGCAGCTCTACAAGCTGCCGGGGGTGGCCGAGACCCTCGACTGGGCCGCCGCCTTGCTGGCGCTCGAGCGCCACCGGCTCGACCCAGAGCTGGTGGCGGCCACCCTGGGCAGCCTGCTCAAGTACCAGGAGGACCTGGCAGCGGTGTCCGGAACCAGGCTTCCGGAACTCCTGGCCGAGGCCGGTGTCGGGAGCTGAGACGGGGGCGGAGACGGCGGGGCTTGTATCCACCCTGATGGGACTGGCCCGGCGACTTCGGCGGGAGGGGCTGCCCGTGGGCACCGCCGAGCTTCTGCTGGGGCTCAGGGCGGCGGCCCTGGTGGGCGTGGAGGACCGGAGCCGGCTGCGACTCGCGCTGCGCAGCTGCTGGTGCCACCAGCTTTCCGACCTCGCCGTCTTCGACCGGGCCTTCCATGTAGAGCTGGGTGGTCCGCGCCCGGAGCCGTCGCGGCTGGCTCGCCCCGTGGCCGAGGTGGCCGTCCGCGCCGAGGCTCCGGGCGCGGCCGCCGACCCGTCCGGGCCCTCGTCCGAGGGGCCGCCCCGGGGGATCGCCAGCCTGGAGGAGCGGCTGCGCCGGGGGACCACCAAGATGACCCTGGTGACGGCGGAGCTGGACCGCTTTCCCGCCCTGCTCGCGGAGGTCCGGGAGCTGGTCGGGGACCGGGCCGAGGTCACCAGGTC
>JAJZGN010000070.1 GCA_021798435.1 bacterium
CGGTGGTCGCGGTCCCATCGGGAGGCAGGGCTCCCACCGGGACCTCATCCCCGTGGCCCGACATGAGCCGGGCGGTCACCTCGCGGACGAACTTCGGGGCGCTGTCGGGCACAGGGGCGATGAGCTGGCGCTCGGAGGTGAGGGTCTTCGGCACGGCCACCCGTTCCAGCCCCTCCAGGGCGGCGTCCACGGCCGACAAGTTGGCCTGGACGGTCTTGGAGCCGCGGCGGCCGTATGTCTTCTCGATCGCCTCCTTGATTCGGGCGACCGCGACCTCGCGCTCCAGCACCCCGGAGATGGCGAAGTAGCAGGCCTGGAGGACGGTGTTGACCCGCCCCCCCAATCCCAGCTCCCGGGCGATGGCGCCGGCGTCGATCACCCAGAAGTTGATCTCCTTTTGGAGGACCTGCTCCTGGACCAGACGGGGTAGCCGGTCCCAGATCTCGGCCGCCGGGTAGGGGGTGTTGAGGAGGAAGGTCGCCCCCTTGGCCGCGGTGGCCAGAACGTCGATCCGCTCCAGCAGCGAGGGGTGGTGGCAGCCCACGAAGCCCGCCTCCCGGATCAGGTAGGGTGCCCGGATGGGCTCGGTGCCGAACCGCAGGTGGGACACGGTCTGGGAGCCCGACTTCTTGGAGTCGTAGACGAAATATCCCTGCGCGTGCAGCCCCCCCTCCGTGCCCAGGATCTTAATGGTGTTCTTGTTGGCGCCCACCGTCCCGTCCGAACCCAGACCGTAGAAGAGGGCCCGGGCGGTGCCTGGGGGCTCCACCTGGAAGTTGGGGTCGTAGTCGACACTGCTGTGGGAGACATCGTCCTGAATCCCCACCGTGAGACGGCGCCGGGGCGCCGGGGACCGAAGCTCGTTGAAGACCCCCTGCACCATCCCCGGGGTGAACTCCTTGGACGCCAGCCCGTAGCGGCAACCCACCACCAGGGGGAGGTTCGAGCGCTGGCCCCGGGTGTGGGCCTCGGCGAGCGCCGCGCTCACGTCCAGGAACAGCGGCTCCCCCTGGGACCCCGGCTCCTTGGTGCGGTCCAGCACGGCAACCCTGGTGGCCGTCTCGGGTACTGACCGGAGCAGCTCGGCTTCGGGGAAGGGGCGGTAGAGGTGCACCTTCACCACGCCGAGCCGCTCCCCGCGGGCCACCAGCGCCCTCACCGTCTCCTCCGCGGTCTGGGCGCCGGACCCCATGGCGACCAGGACCAGCTCGGCCTCCGGGTGGCCGGTGTACTCCACCAGGTGATAGCTCCGCCCGCTGAGCTCGGCCAGCTGGTCCATCGCCTCCTGGACCAGCTGTGGGGTCCGGGCCAGGAACGGCGAGCTGGCCTCACGGGCCTGGAAGGCCACATCGGGGTTGTGGGAGGTGCCCCGAATGACCGGATGCTCCGGGGAGAGCGCCCGTCCGCGGTGCTCCAGGATCAGCTCCAGGGGCACCAGCAGCCGCAGATCCTCGTCTGACATGAGCTCCACGGTGTTGAGCTCATGGGAGGTGCGGAAGCCGTCGAAGAAGTGGATGAAGGGGACCCTGGCCCTCAGGGTGGCGAGCTCGGCCACGGCGGCCAGGTCGTGGGCCTCCTGCACCGAGGAGGAGGAGAGGAGAGCGAACCCGGTTTGGCGGGCGGCCATCACGTCGGAGTGGTCCCCGAAGATGGACAGGGCCTGACCGGCGATCGCCCGGGCCGCCACATGGATGACCGTGGAGGTGAGCTCGCCAGCGATCTTGTAGAGGTCCGGGATCATGAGCAGCAGGCCCTGGGAGGCGGTGAACGTGGTGGCCATGGCGCCGCCCTGCAGGGCCCCGTGCAGGGCCCCCGCCGCTCCACCCTCGCTCTGCATCTCCACCACGGCCGGGACGCTGCCGTACACATTGGGTCGGCGGTGGCTGGCCCACTCGTCCGCCAGCTCGGCCATGGGAGAGGCGGGGGTGATCGGGTAGATGCAGCAGACCTCGTTGAGGCGGTAGGCGGCGGAGACAGCGGCCTCGTTGCCGTCGACCATGGCCCTCACGAGGCGGGCTCCGGCACCATCTCGATGGCGTGCACCGGGCACTGTTCGAAGCAGGTGCCGCATCCGGTGCAGCGGTCGTAGTCGAAGCGGTAGCGCAGCCCCACGCCCAGCTTGACCACCGCGTCCTCCGGGCAGGAGCCGAGGCAGCCGTCGCATTCGAAGCAGTTGCCGCAGGAGAGGCACCGGCCAGCCTCGAACACCGCCGCCGCCGGTGTCAATCCACCCACCACCTCATCGAATCCGGAGACCCGGGACTCGGTCGCCAGGACGGGCTGCCGACGCTGGTGGGCGTCGCCGAAGTACCACAGGCGGAGACCCTCGAAGACGGCCTCGGGATGCTTGGTCGAGGGCCTCGCAACCCGTCCGGAGAGCCAGTCGTCGATGTTCCGGGCGGCCTTCTTACCATGGCCCACCCCCACGGTCACTGTCCGCTCGGCAGGGACCATGTCACCGCCGGCGAAGACCCCGGGACAGCCGGTCATCATGGTGGACGAGACCCGGACGGTGCCGTCCTTCTCCACCTCGACCCCTGGCACCTGGCGAAGGAAGTCGGTGTCGCTGTCCTGGCCGAGGGCCAGGATCACGGTGTCGGCCGCCAGCTCCTGATAGCGGCCGGTGGGCCGGGGGAACCCCTTCTCGTCCAGCTCCATCTCCTCCACCTTGAGAGCCGGACCGTCGAAGGCCTTGATGGTGCGCAACCAGTTGATCCGCACCCCCTCGCGCTCGGCGTCCTCGGCCTCCTCCTCATGGGCCGGCATCTGAGCCCTGGTGCGGCGGTACACGATCAGCGCCTCATCGGCGCCCAGCCGCCGGGCGGTCCGGGCAGCGTCCATGGCGGTGTTCCCGCCCCCGTACACCGCAACCCTCCTGCCGATCACGGGCCGCTCCCCCGAGGCCACGCTCCGGAGGAAGGAGATGGCGTCCACGATCCGGCCCGCATCTCGGGCGGGGATGTCCACCCGCTTGGAGAGGTGGGCCCCCACGGCGACGAACAGGGCGTCGAAGCCCCCCTCGCGACGCTCGGCCTCCAGGTCTTCGACCCGGTGGCCGGTTGTGATCCTCACCCCGAGCCGCCGGATCCGCTCCACCTCGGCGTCCAGGACCGCTCGGGGCAACCGGTAGGAGGGGATCCCGTAGCGCATCATCCCTCCGGGCTGCCGACCGGCGTCTCGGATCTCCACCTCGTGACCGAGAACCGCCAGGTGGTAGGCGGCCGAGAGCCCGCTGGGCCCAGAGCCGACGACCAGCACCCGCCTGCCCGAGGGGGCGGCCGCAGCGGTGAATTGCACCCCCGCTCCAGGGCGAGGTCCCCTAGGAACCGCTCCACGGCGTGGATCGACACCGCATCGTCCAGCTCCGCCCGGTTGCAGGACGTCTCGCAGGGGTGGTAGCAGACCCGCCCGTGGATGGCGGGGAGTGGGTTCTCCGCCGCCAGGATCCGCCAGGCCTGCTCGGACCGCCCGGCCGCCTGCTCCGCCAGCCAGGCCTGGATGTTCTCCCCCGCCGGGCATCCGGCGTTGCAGGGCGGCAGCAGGTCGACGTAGGCCGGGCGCCGCGTTCGCACCGGCCCCGCCATCACCGCGCCGTGGGCCAGGTCCGGGACCCGCGTCAGGTCTCCCCCGCCGCCGCCAAGTCGCTGAGGGCCGGGCCCTCCTGAGGACCGGCCTTCGATCGCAGATGCCATGGATCCGCCCCCCTAACCTCCGCCATCGTACTAGCGGGGCGGGCAGACAGCTCGGGCTGAGATCACACCCCCGGCTCCCCTCTCAGCGGGATCTAAGGCCCAGGGGGGAGGGACAGCCGTAAGTTCGGACGGTCAGATCCGGGGCCGCGAAGGGCCCGCTTGTGCAAGGAGACAGTCCAAAGATGAAGAGAACTCTGATCCGCTGGGTGGCCACCGGGGCCGTCGCCGCCGCGGCCGCGGGGGTCGGGGTGACCGCCGTCTCGGCCGCCACCTCCTCCCCCGCCACAACCAAGGGCGCCTCGGCGGCGCAGCACCGCCACGGTCTCTTCCGCCTTCCCAAGGTGGCGGGCAAGGTGGTCAGCGACAGCGCGACCGGGGGCGCTGCCGGCAAGGGAGTGCTGGTGATCCAGGAGCCCGACGGAACCACGGTCACCCTGAACCTCCGTCCTCAAACCCATGCCTGGAAGTACCAGGGATTCGGCGTCAAGCCGGTGGCTGAGTCCGCATCCTCCCTCTCGCCCGGCGAGATCGTGGTGGTTGTGGGGCGGGGCGTGAACAGCAAGAACCACTGGGCGAGGGCGATCCTCGACCTGGGGTTCCAGGCGGCCCCCTGACCTGATCCTCCCCGAGCCGGGGCCGGGCCCCGGCTCGCTGGGGGGGAATCTGGTCGCGCCCCGCGCGACTGCGGGAGGATGAGGGCTGACCGCCTCGGCCGGCGGCAATACTCCCGACTCCCCGGGGGGGAGTGGAGGTGCAGCCCATGGACATCGTCCACCTCGCCGTCGCGCCCTGGGACCTGGCGCTCCGTTCGGTAGTCATCTACCTCGCGCTCACCTTCGCCCTCCGGCTCTTCGGCAAGCGCGAGCTGGGGCAGATGACGATCTTCGACCTGGTGCTGGTGCTCCTGGTGGCCAACGCCGTCCAGCCCGCCATGACCGGGCCGGACAGCTCCCTACTGGGGGGCCTGGTGATCATCGCCACCCTCTTCGTCCTCAACCTGGCGCTGGGCCTGGCCCGAGTGAGGGTCAAGTGGCTCGATCACCTGCTGCGCCCCTCCCCGACGGTGCTGGCGACCAACGGCAGCTGGAACGTGGCGGCGCTGCGGCACGAGGGGCTGGACCTAGCCGAGGCCGAGATGGCGCTCCGGGAGCATGGAGTGGACGGGGTCGGCGACTCCGAGCTGGTGGAGATGGAGTCGGACGGGAGCATAAGCGTGGTTCCCAAGCAGGTGTTGGGACGCCAGCGCCCCAGGCGCAGGGTGAGGGTGGTTCGTCGCCCGTGAGAGATCTGCGAGTGGGCGCCCGATGTGGAGGCAGCCGCACGGATCTCTACCGGCCGCGCACCCGATGGTCTCCCGGTGCCGCCTTCCCGCCGGAGGTGACAGGTGGCGTGCCGGCGGGCGCGCACCGCTGGCTGTTGGCCGCCTGCCCCCGACCAAGGTCCTGAGGACTTGGCCCCCGCCGGCACCCGGACGGGGAAGCTGGTCCGAGCCCGGGATGAGGTCTCCCTCCCCCCGGAGCGACCCAGACCCATGGGTTCCCGCTGCCTCGGCCAGCTTCGGCCACCTCCGTCAGGGCGCAGATTCCAAGAATGCCGACACCGCCGCGGCAAGCCTCACGCCGTGCAGCACCACCAGCGTGATGTGCCCACCGGGGAGGTCGACAAGCGAGCTCCCCGGGATCGCCAGCAACTCCTTGGTGGCGCTCGGCGGCACGATGTGGTCTCGTCTGGCCCGGATGATCAGGGTGCGGGCAGTCACCTTGGCGAGAAGGGGGCGCCCGTCGAACTGGGCGGACGCACTCCGCTGGGCCTCGAACGCGTATGTGGGTTGGGCGTCGACCCTGCGCCATAAGGGGATTCGGGAGATGACGTCCACCAGGAGCCAGCGCCGGGAGAACCGCCGCGTGACCGAAGGCCTGGCAGCGGTGGCGCCGAGGATCAGGTGGTCGACGAGTTCGGGATGATCTGCCGCCAGCTGGAGGGCGATCTTGCCTCCCATCGAATAGCCCAAGACGTGGGCCCGGGCGATCCCGAGCTCGCGCATCAAGCCGGCGACATCGCGGGCCATCTCCCCGATGGAGTAGGGTCCCGCAGGCTTGTCGCTCCGACCACCTCCTCTCGGGTCGAGCGCGACGACCTGATTCCGCTCTGCGAGCGGTGGAACCAGGGTGCTGAAGAGTCCGGCGTCGGAGCCCAGTCCCGGGATCAGCAGGAGCGGATCTCCGCTCCCCTGCAACTCGTAGTACAGCTTGATGTCGCCGGCCCGGGCGTAGGGCATCGTCACCTCTCGCGACTCAGGATCACTCTGGCCCGACCAGAGCATCGGCGCCCGAGCCGGGCCCACAGTGTGTCGCACGAGCCCCCTAGAGGTGGCGACCGGGGGGCGGGCGGAACCCCTCCCTCGCCCCACGTGTCCTTCTGGAAGCGAGCGCGCAGCAGCGGACCGGCTGGGGGATGGAGCGGGCCAGGAGCGCTGGCGGACTGGGTACGGGGCTAACAGGCACCGGGATGAAGGCGGAGAGCGTATGCCACTCCGGCCGCCACGGTCAGCATGGGCGGAGTTCCTGCCTTCGAGGAGACGGGAACGGAAGGCGACACCTGCACCAGGGTGGCGCCGGCGGGCAGAGGCACCGCCAGCGGGCCCGTGTCCATGCTCACCACCTCGGCCGCCTGAGGTGATCGGCAGGCGCCCTGGTACCGATAGACCACGATGGCCCGGGCTCCGGCCAGGGACTGCGCCCCTAGCCTGCCGGCGACCGTGTACGACCAGTCGTCGCCGCTCGCCGGATCGCTCGTCAATGGCGTGGCGGTTCCCTGACCCCGCGTCTCGGCGACGCTGATCAGCAGGCCGAGAGCGGCCGCCTGGGCGGCACTGATCGGGGCCCCCCCGGCCCAACGGCTGGCGTAGTAGACCGCCGGAGTTCCGAAGACGGAACTGCCGACTATGTGGGAGACCGCCTGCGAGCTGGTGAGCCGCCAGCCGTCTCCATCCATGAGGCTCTGGGGATCGACGGCGCTGACCGTGGCGGCCCGATCCGACCATGCCTCCGAGGAATTGGCGTCATACAGCCGGAGCAGATCCTCGTACCTCACGAACTGGGGAGCCATCGCGCTGGCGTCGATCAGCGCGCCGCGGGCGACACCCCAGGCGTCCTGAGCGATGAGGCGCATGTAGCGCAGGAGGGCGGCCGCGCCCACTCCCAGCTGCGGCCGGGAGAAGTGATCGGCAGAGGGTACCAGCGACCCCCAATCCAGCTTCAAACCATCCACGTGCAGGTCGCGGGGACCGCTGCCGAGAAGGGTTCGCATCTGCGTCGCCAATGAGGACGCGAAAGTGCTGGAGGTGGGGTCGACCTTGGCTCGGCTGACGGGCGCGGAGGGCAGGACCCACATCGGCCACCACAGGAGCACCTTGATTCCTTGGGAGTGGAGCTCCCTCACCAGTTTCTGCATGCCCGCCAGGCCACCGAATCGGGAACTTGGGGTGGCACTTCCCAATTTGGACTGCCACTGGGAATCGATGATCACAGTGAAGTGCTGGATGTGGAACTCCGCCTTCCAGAGAGCGACGTAGCGGCGGACCCACGAGGCCGTGAATTCGTCGTCGCGCCGTGCGGCGTCGGTCACCAGCTGCTGGCCCCAGGTGTCCACCAGCGGCCAGGACCACCACGCGGGACGTCCCCCCGGCGGTGCCGCGCTGGCCGCCTGGCCCATTGCCGCCAGCGCGGAGTGGTAGGCGACGAGGTCAGCTCTGGAGCTCCGGCCGGTGGTGAACACGAAGGCGGGAAACTCCAGCCAGCGCCCGCCCGGCACTGCCCCCGAAGGGGCCCTGGGCGCAGTGACCTTGCCGCCAGCACCGGCTTCCCGGATCCGGAGCAGGATGCTGAGCGGGTAGTTCACGGTCACCGCCCCCCGCCGGGTCACCGAGAGCGTCGTGGCATCCGGCACCTGCACCAGTCCCACGCCGACCCACCCCAGCCTCGTGCTGAGCTCGACGACAAACGGCGGCGGTGCCATCGGTGCCGTGTACGGCGCCACCGGAATTGGGCCGAGGCGGACCTCGGGGGTGCGCGTGGGTGAGCGGAAGACAGGATCGGGAGTGGTGCCCGAGCTGACCTCCGACATCTCCAGCCCGGTATTCCCGGTGGTGAAGAACTGCGGCACCTGAGACAGAAGGGGGCCGACGCGACCGGAGAACTGCACCGTGAAGTAGGTGGGACGGGCCGTGACCACCACCTTCAGCAGCGGCGCAGCGGAAGGTTCCCGCCCCCACAGGGTCAACTGGGCTCCCGCGGTGGTGAGCGACCACCGTGCCGACCCCGCCCAGGGCGCCCGGCCAACCTCCGCCGCCAGCGGGATACGAAATGAAGCGCTCCCGGAACTTCCGGCAAGGTTCAGCCAGGGAGTGCCGGCCTCAATGCTGAGGCGGTAGCCAGACTCCACGATCGTCGCGGTCGTTGCGCCGGTCGCGCCGCGGTGCGAACTCCAGACCGGCCAGGGTGGAGCCGACGCCGCGGAAACGGGCGACCAAGCCACCGCGCCGCCGAAAAGGGCCAGGATCGCGCCAACCGTGATCCGGCGGCGGACGGCCCTCGGCAAGTCAGGAGTCCGCTTCAGGCGGGCCGGGCGCCCTGAACTCGCACTCCATGAGCCGCATCTTGCCACCGAGAGACAGCGGTCGACCCGGGGGCGCTACGGCCCACGAGTCCCACTCCCCGGTGCCCAGGAAAGAACCGGGATACGGTCCTCCAGAGCCCCGGGGCTGACCGCCCGCCGACGGTACGGGTTGGGGTGAGCCCGGCCCCGGTGATCGCTCCGGTCCGGCCGACGGCAGGAGCGGGACCTGGGCCGCACGCGAGTGAGTCGGGTCGCTCGGGTGGCCGCCCCGTTCCATCTCCGAAGCGGCCTGGGGAGCGGCCTAGTCTCTGGTCGCCATCAGGCGCCCCGATCAGAGGATGTGCGGAGAGTGCTGGTCGCCTCGTTCTTCCCTGCCGGCCCTGCGGAAGATCATCACCCACACCACCAGCGAGCCCCCCGCCACCAGGAGGAGCGCAGCCAGGGGAAGCGCCACCTGCATCGCCGTGACCATCTGGAAGA
>JAJZGN010000071.1 GCA_021798435.1 bacterium
GTCGATGAGGTTTCGCGCCTCCTCGGCGACCGCCAGGGACCGCGCCGCCACCACCGCCACCGGCTCGCCCACGAACCGCACCTCGTCGATGGCCACGATCGGCCGATCCCGCAGCGCGTGGCCATAGTAGGGGTCCATGTCGAGGAGGTCCTGGCCGGTCAGGATCGCCACCACGCCCTCCAGCGCAAGCGCCGCCTGGAGGTCGACATGTCGGAGCCGCGCGCGGGCCAGCGGGCTGCGCAGCACCGCGCCGTAGAGCATCCCGGGAACGCTGATGTCGCCGGTGAACTCGGCTTGGCCGTTGAGCTTGACCCAGGCGTCGGCGCGCTCCACCTCGCGGCCCACGGCCCCGGCGACCTTCGAAGGCGTCGTGGTGGTGACCGCGGCCATCAGCCCTGGTCCTCCCCGCCCAGCTCTTCCCGCAGGGCGTCGAGGATCGACTGGTAGCCGGTGCAGCGGCAGAGGTTGCCGGCAAGGGCTTGCCGCAGGGCATCCTCGGTCGTCGGCGCTGTCTGATCTGCCAAGACCTTGGCGGTGAGCAGGAGGCCGGGCGTGCAGAACCCACACTGCACGGCGGCGTGGCGGACGAAGGCCTCCGCGACCCGGTGGTGGAACGGGGTGCCCACCAGGCCCTCGATCGTCTCCACCCGGCGCTGATCGATGTCGGCAGCCAGGTAGCAGCAGGAGCTCACCGGTTGGTCGTCCACCAGCACCGTGCAAGCGCCGCAGACCTGGACCTCACACGACTGCTTGGTGCCGGTCAGCCCCATCTCCTCTCGGAGGAAGTCGACGAGCAGGAGATTCGGAGGAATCGAGCACCTCACCGGCCTTCCATTCAGGACCGCCTCCACCGCCACCGGGGTCATCGGCGGCCCTCGGTGCTGGTGTCACCCTCGGCACGGCACCAGGCGGCCCAGTACTCGTCGACGAAGTTGGCCGGGTACTTGATGGGGTAGAGGGCATCGACCGCCGCCGGGTCCATGGGCACGAGCTCGCCGAGGCCACGGGCCACCAGCTGAAGCTGGATCGCTCTCTCGAGGGTCAGGGCCGCGAGAACGGCCCACCGCACGTCCTCGCCCACCACCAGGATTCCGTGGTTGCGGAGGAGGGCGGCACGCCGCGGCCCGAGCGCCTCCGCGACCAGCCTTCCCTCGGCCAGGGTCGTTACCAGAGAGCCTGTGGCGGAGTAGCGTCCGACCCCGTCGCGGAAGAGCACCGCGTCGTGGGAGACGAACTCCAGCTCCGAGTCAGTGGCTCCGAGCGCGATCCCGTACACCGGGTGGGTGTGGATCGCGGCCCCGATGTCGGGGCGGGCCCGATATGCCTCCAGATGCATGGCGGTCTCGAGATGGGCCCCGAGGGCCAGGTGCCCGTCGGGATCGTCGAGGCTGACCTCGATCACGTCGTCAGGCCTCACCTCCCCCAGCGCCTTGCCCTTTCCCTTGATGTGGATCGTGTTGGGCTCGGGGCCGCGCACACTCACGTGTCCGAGGGTGAGGTCCTCGTGGCCGTAGCGGGCCACAATCCGGCAGGCAGTGGCCACCTGCTCCCGGGCCTCGGCCGCGCTGGCCGGCGCCCCCAAGTTGGGTGCCACCCCACCCGCCTCGCTCACGGCTTCGGCGGTCGTCGCTCGGTCGGCGGATATTCAGGGCCGGGGAAGGCGAAGACCATAACCAGATCCTCGGCGGGAGCGGCAGCGACCGTGTGCCAGATCCCCTCGGGGATGAAGACGGCATCCCCCGCCGCCATCGCCAGAGTCTCCTCGTTGAGACGGAGGCTGCCGCTCCCGGCCACCACGAAGGCCAGCTCTTCCACCGAGTGTTTCAGGTCGTCGGTGCGCGACCCCGCCTTGAAGACTGAGTAGCCCAAGGTGGTGCGGCTGCCGGCCACAGTCTGTTCGTGAATTAGCAGCCGGGACCAGCTTCCGCCCGCCAGGGGTATGGGAGCCACATCGGTTAGGGCGACCACCCGGGCAGAGCTCACAGCTGCCAGACCCCATCCTTGATGATGTACTCACCGGTGTCCAGGATCTGGATCGACGCGTTGAGGCAGACTCCGTCCAGATGCAGCTTGCTCACATTCTGCCCCCCGGGGTAGCAGTTTTGGTTGTCGCCGAGGGCGAAATGAACAGTTCCCTTGCGTCCCTTCTCCGACGGCGAGCCGAGGGGAGCGAAGTCGCTGGTTCCGAAGGCGAATTCGCCGACGACACGGGTCCCATCGACCTGCTCGATGACTGACCTGAGCCGCTCTGCCTCCTCCTTCCCCTCGATCGCCTGCCACTGCCCACCTTCCACGTGCCAGGTGATGGGGTTGGTCACGTGGCCCGGCACGCCAATCCCCAGCATGTTGCCGTCGACCACTATCCTGCCGACGGTCTGGTCCTCCACAGCGGCGTAGGCGACCTCGCCCCAGAGTGGTACCGGCCCCATCATGGCCCCCCGGTCCTTGACCGGAACCACCGCCAGCGCGGGGCGGGACTCAATGCTGACCTCGACATCGGTGCCGCTGGGTGAGGTCACCCGGACCCGTCGCTTGCCGCTGAGGCGCGCGATCGCGGCGCTGGCATTGGCCATCGTGCGTTCGATGTCCTGGACCGAGATGGGCCAGCGGCCGAAGCCCTCCTCGACCGACCCAATTCGAGCGTTGCGGTCCACCGCCTCCCGCACCGCCGCCACGTGGGCGAAGCGGTTGGCCCACTCGAGGTTGGTGACGATGATGATGGAGTCGGAGTTCACCATGGCGGTGTGAAGGTTGCGCGGGGGCGCCATCGGGAAGAGCGTGTCCTGGAGCCCGCGTCGGACCTGGGTGTCATTGTTGGCCACCACCGGCCAACCCCCCCGTTCCGCCACCACCGTGGCCAGCATCTCGGCCTCTTCCTTGCGCCGGTTGTCCGTGATGATGGTGACCGTGTCACCTTCCTTCACCTCGAAACACACGTCGACGATCAGCTCCGCCGACTTGCGCATCTCGCTCTCGCTGCGTGCCTCTTGCTCCGGCTCCACCTTAAGCACCTCCTCCGAGAAAGTCAGCTCTCCGCCCGCAGCGCAGGCAGGATCTCGGCCGCGAATCGACTCACCTGAGTGAATTGAGCCAGGTCCCCGAAGCGGCACACGAAGTGGTCCACGCCGGCTTCGCGGAAACGGCGAAACCATTCGATGATGGTGTCCGGGGTGCCGACCGGACCCCAATTCGAGAGGTCGACCGACTTGCTCAGCTCCGGGTAGTAACTGGAGATGTACTGGCCGAAGGCTTGGCGGGCGGCGTCGGCGGAGTCCCCGATGTTCATGGTCACCTGGTAGGACACCGTGAAGTGACTGAGGTCGCGGTTCATCGCGGCGGCCGTGGAGCGCAGGGCTTGCAGCTGCTCCACCACCTCCTCGGGGTGCTGGGCTCGGCAGCACGTCATCCACCCATCACCGTGGCGGATGATCCGCTCGCAGGCCCGCCTCATCCGGCGCTCGGCGACCTTGGGCTCGAGCTGGCCGGTGAGGCGGATGTTGGACACCACCCACATCGGGGGCGGGCTCTGCAGGGGAGTCAGGGGGGCCATCTCGGTGCCGGAGAAGAAAGAGACGTCCTTGTACTTGTAGTACTTCCCGTCGAGGTCGGCCCTGCCCTTGGTCCAGAGCTGGCGCAGGACTGAGAGACCCTCGTCGAAGATCGTGGCCCGATCTTCGAAGTCCAGCCCCAGCGCCTCGAACTCCCGCCTCACGCCCTCCTCGGGATTGCCCATGCAGGCTCCCAGGATCGACCGGCCCCCACTGAGGCGGTCCATGGTCGCCCACTCCAGGGCCAGGTAGAGGGGGTTCCGGGTGGAGGTGACCAGGCAGGCGGTCCCGAGCTTGACCCGTGTCGTGCGTTGGGAGAGGGCCGACATCAGCGCCAGAGGCTCGAACCGCGGCTTGGAGAACAGGCTGTCGCCGACCCAGATCGAGTCGAAGCCCAATTCCTCGGCCATGACTCCCAGGTTCAAGAGGTCGGCAAGCCCGTACCCGGAGGCGATCAGGGGCTCCCGGTTGTTGAGGTTGACACCGAACTGCAAAGGGAAGCCCTCACGGGTGACAGGGGCTGCCGTACTGTTTCCGCAGCCTGCGGCGCCAAAGGCATCGGCTGCATCCGGAGGTAAATGGAAGCACAGCCATCCGCCGGGTGTCAACTGCCGACTGTGAGCCTACGGCGGGCGCCGCGGCGTGCCCAGCGAGGCAGCGGCTAGCTTCCCCGGACCACGGCGCGTATCAGCCTGCGAATCGCCCTGGCGGGCGGCCAAGATGAGGACGGTTTGGCACCCAGCGCCTGGCCGCGCACGCACCAGAGCGGAGGGCGGACAGGGGGAGGACCGGGCGCCGACCCCACCGGTATCACCAGGGTGAGCCAGGCCATGCGCCTCTGGCGCCCTCGGGGGACCCGCCAGCGTCAGCTGCGCGGGGCAGCCCGCACCGGTAGCAGGCCCGGCCCCCCCTCCAGAGCCGCCTCGACTTTTCCGGTGCTCAGTCGGCCCCGCCCCCCGCCATGACCATGTGGGCGCCGAGCTCGGAGGCCCAGTCGGGCTGCAGCGAAGGGGCATAGTCGCCAGTCCGAGCGTCCAGCTCATAGGTCAGCCGGGGGCCGTGACGCGCCAGCTCCCCCACCGCCGTCAAGAAGTAATCCAGCTCCGCCGTGGAAGTGCCCAGCCCCAGGCTGGCGCGCACGGCCCCGGGCACCCCGCTGTGGTCGCCGGCGGCGAGCCGGGCGCGGAGCTCTTGGGCTCCCTGTTCGGACTTGGAGAGCAGGTGGAGCATCAGCGGATGAGCGCAGAAGCAGCCATGACGCACCCCGATGCCGTACTCAGCGCTCAGGGCAGCGGCCACCAGGCTGTGCTCGTGCCCTTCGACATTGAAGGAGACCACCCCGGTGCGCTCTTCGGCCTCGGGCCAGATCGCGTACACCCGAACCCCGGGGATCGAATGCAGGCCCGCGCGGACAACGGCGCCGAGCTCGGCCTCCTCAGCCCACACTCGGTCCATCCCGTAGCGATCGAGCTCCGCCGCGGCCACCGCCATGGCGACCGCTCCAATGACGTTGGGAGAGCCGGCCTCCTGGCGTGCGGGGAGCGGGGACCACTGCACGGAGTCCCGGGTGACGAAGTCCACCGCCCCTCCACCTCGCAGGAACGGCTCGAGCCGACCCAACCAGTCCGGGCGACCGATCAGGATCCCGGCCCCGAACGGGGCGTACATCTTGTGTCCCGAGGCCGCCAGGTAGTCGGCCCCGAGAGCGCCGAGGTCGACTGGGAGGTGAGGGGCGATCTGCGCCGCGTCCACCAGCACCCGGGCCCCGAAGCGGTGGGCAACCTCCACAAGCTCGGCGAGGGGCCAGAGCTCTCCGGTGACGTTGGAGGCGCCGGTCACGGCGACCAGGTCCGCCGGTTCCCCTTCGCTCAACGCGGCCGCCAGCGCGGAGACCGCCTCCTCGGGGCTTCCGGGGATGGGCAGGCAGGTGAACTTGAGCCCCGGGCGGCGCCAGGGCAAGAGGTCCGCGTGGTGCTCGGAGCAGAAGGTCAGGACCGAGCTCCCAGACGGGAGTGCCGATGCCAGAAGGTTCACCGAGTCGGTGGTGTTGCGGGTGAAGATGGCCACGTCCCCTTCCCGCGCCCCGAAGAAGGCGAGGAGCCGCTCGCGGGCCGCCTCGTAGGCCGCGGTGGACACCTGGGACTTGTATCCGGCCCCCCGGTGGACGCTGCTGTAGAAGGGGAGGAAATCCTCGACCGCCCTGGCCACGGCCACGAGGGCGGGGGTGCTCGCGGCGTAGTCCAGGTTGACGTAGCGGCGACGCCCCCCGGTCAACAGGGGTACCTCGACCTCCGAACCGCAGAGGGCTGGGCGGTCCAGTGCCGCCCTGACCTCAGCCACTACCGGCGGCCGCCGGGCGGGGCAGAGCGATCGGCCGAGTGGTGATGTCGTCGCTGGCAACCAGGGCGTCGATCACCATCCGCTGGGACGCACGCACCTGGGACACGGCCACCTTGCGGGCTCCCTCGGAATCTCCGGCCAGGATCGCCTGGAGCAGGTCGCGGTGCTCGTGAACGATCTCGTCGGACCTGGAGCTGAGCAGGAGCCCGATCCGGAACAGCCGCTCCATCTGCACCAGCATCACCTCCAGGATGGTGGTCAGCCGCAGGTTCCCCGAGGCTTTTCCCACCATCAGGTGGAATTGGGTGTTGGCCTCCAGGAAACGGTCCACGCTGCCGGTGTCCTCAGGGGAGTAGGTGCTGGTGCAGAGCTCTTCGAGCGCCCGCAAATCGGAGAGGCCGACAGCTTGGGCAGCGGCCAGGGCCGCCGCCTCCCCCTCGAGCAGAACCCTGAGGGCGAAGAGTTCGCGGGTGTCCTTGATGGTCACGTCCGAGGCCCGGTAGCCAGCCCCCGGCTCAAGGTGGACGAATCCCTCCTGGCGAAGCCGGGTCAGCGCCTCCCGCACCGGCGTCTTGCTCAGCCCCAACTGCAGGGCGAGCTGGGCCTCGGTGAAGCTGCTCCCAGGAGCAATCTCCAGCCGTGTGATCTGGGAGCGAATCTCCGCATATACGGTATCTGCAAGGGACTCATTTGGCATATCAATAAGCGCTCAGCAGTGTATCGCAGAGGCGAAGGACTGAGTTGGGTTATCCGTCCGGCAGCTCGCGAGTCAGACGGGGCCCCGGGGCCCGCCCCGAAGGCGGGCGACGCTGTCCCTCAGGGCACGTCGGGGTAGAGCACGAAGAGCCCGCTGACCCTTCCCTCGGCATCGAACACCACCCGCCCCTTCATCGGGCCGCGCTCGAAGGCCATGGGGACGTCGACCACCTGGTGGCGGCCCCGCGGCGTCGCGGTTGGCCCCCCCAGGGTGAGCAGCCGGCCCGAGAGCCCCTCCACCTGGCCCCACGCCGAGGCGATCCCTGGGAGGTCCAGCCGTTCCTTCATCGCCTGGTCGAAGCGCTGGACCAGTTGCCGCCCCTCCCCCGCAGACCACAGCCGCATCACCTCCAGGGCGTCAGCCGCCCTCCGGGAGAGCTCCTCTCCCTCCATGACCATCTCCCTTCTGAATCGCTTCTGGGCCCCTTGCCTGCTGATGCGGAGCACCTGGCCGATCTCCGACCAGGTGCGATGCTCGGCCCGCGCGGCGGCGACCAGGCCGCGTGTCGCCTCAGCGGAGAGGCCCTCGAGGCTCAACGAGGCCGTGAGAGCTCCCAGCGCCGAGCCCCCCGTACCCTGGCGCAGCGCCCGAGCCACGACCGCGGCGTTCTCCTCCAGGCTCGCCGCCAGCATCTCCGCATCCACCGGCTCATGGGCCACCAACCGATCCTACCCGGCCCCGTGCAGATGTCAACTACAGGTTGACAGCGGGCGGTGCCGGGTGTATGGTCGGCCCATGACCGAATATCAGATCGAGGGCGACACTCTGCAGCTGACGGTGGAGGGGATGGACAAGGTGTGGTCGCTGCGCAGCCACCTCTCCATCCCCCTCCGCGACATCACCGACGTGAGGTCGGACCCGGAACGGGGCGCGGGAGCGCTCACGGGGATGAAGGTGGCGGGCTCGCGGATCCCCGGAGTGCTTCAGGCGGGGACCTTCATGGACAGCGAGGGGATGGTCTTCTGGGATGTGCACCGGCCCGGGCACGCCATCGTCATCTCCCTGGAGCATGAGCACTACAAGCAGCTGATCATCGACGTCGCCGACCCCGACACGGCGGCTCAGGAGATCTCGGAGGCCGCCCGCAGAGCCCGAGGCTGACCCCGCGGCCCGCGCTATCCTGGAGCCAGGGCCGCTTCATAGGGGGAACGCGATGCTGGAAGGCTTCACCTGGTTCAAACAGTCGGCGTACCGCTGGCAGGGTGACGGGCTCACGGTCTACATCGACCCCTGGGAGGTGACCACCACCGAGGTGGCCGACCTCATCGTCATCACCCACGCCCACTTCGACCACTTCTCGCCCCCCGACATCGAGAGGGTGAGCGGACCCAGGACGGTGGTGGTGGCACCCCAGGACATCGCCAGGGAGCTGTCCGGAAACGTCACCGCCGTGGCCCCCGGGGAGGTGCTGGAGGCCGCCGGCGTCCACCTCGAGACCGTCCCGGCCTACAACGTGGTGGAGGAGCGGTTGCAGGCCCACCCCAGGGCCAACGGCTGGGTGGGATACCTCCTCACCCTGGGAGGCCACACCTACTACCACGCCGGAGACACCGACCGGCTGCCGGAGCTGGAGGGGCTGCGCACCGAGGTGGCCTTCCTGCCCATCGGCGGCACCTACACCATGCGGGTGGAGGAGGCCGCGGGGTTGGCCCGGGCCATGGCCCCACGGCTCGCGGTGCCGATGCACTACGGCTTCGTGGTGGGCAGCCGGGAGGACGCCGAGGTCTTCCGGGCCCAGGCGGCCCCGGTGGAGGTGAGCACCCTGGAGCCGGTCCACCCCTTCACCCAATGAGCGGCGAGGGGCAGGGGGAGCAAGGGCCCCCCGCAGGGGACGGCTCGCCCCCGCTCCGCATCCCCGCCGGGGGCGGCGCCCCTGCCTCCGGTGCCAACGGATGGGGCTGCGGCCGATGGGGGCGCGGCGGCAAGACCTGAACGTGCGACTGAGCGAGTTGACCGCAGCGTTGAATGCGATTCCAGCGACGGCGTGGCCGTATGGTCGTGTGATTGCGGTGGAGGAGGCACATGAGATTCCAGCGAGTGCCCGACCGCAGGTGCGCCGGAGCATGGAGACCG
>JAJZGN010000072.1 GCA_021798435.1 bacterium
GTGAGGGGGTCACGGCGCAGCTCCACCCGGATCCGCACCCGTCGCAGGTCGCCGTCACCCTCTGGCGAAATGTAACTGCCGGTCCTCCACTGGTGGGAGAAGCGCACCGTCATGCGAGGTGGCTCCAGCGCGGACCGAGCTCCCCCGCCCGGGCCAGGAGGATTGTCACCGCCACCACGCCGGCGACCACCGTCCTCAGGTTGCGCGGGCCCAGTGAGACCGGGGCGGCGCCCAGGCTGCGCATCCGGCGCAGCTCCTCTGGCGTCCAGCCACCCTCGGGGCCGATGAGGATGGCGGCGGGGCGCGACGGGTCATAGGGGGCGGCCGTCAGGGCCTCCGCCGTCCCCTCCTGGTGGCAGACGAAGAGCTGGGGGGCCGGCTCCTGTGCCCGGAGCCGCTCCAGGGCGACATGGAGCGCTTCGGGCTCCTCGAGCACCGGCGCCCGGCTTCGTCCCGCTAGCTGCGCCGCCTCACTGGCAACCTTCTCCCACCGCCGGCGCCTTCCCGCGCTGGCCTCGGCACTGGGCCGGGGGACCGTGCGCGCGCTAAACACGGGCCAGATCGAGGTGACCCCCAGCTCCGAGGTCCGCTCGCAGACCTCGGTCATCCCCAAACCCTTGGGGATCGCCTGCACCAGAAGCAGCTCGCACCGAGGCTCCCCCTGGGCCGGTCGGGCCTCCAGGACCCGTCCCCGGACCAGAGCGGCCGAGACCTGGGAGAGTTCGACCAGCAGCTCCTGAGTGCCATCCACCACCACCCGAATGGACTCGCCGGGCCTGGCCCGCAGCACCCGAGCGAGATGCCATGCGTGCTCCTCCCTCAGCTCCACCTCGCCCGTCGGCGTGAGGACGCCGCCCCTGGCGAAGTACACGGGCACCCGGCGATTTTAGGGCGAACCCATCGGCCCTCGATCGGGGCGGCCGCTGCCGGCCCGGTTCGCTACGTACGATGGGGCGGTGGAGTGGCCCAGGGACAGCATCACCCGCCGGGTGGAGGTGGAGCCGGGGGTGGAGGTAGCGGTGCACGAGGTCGGAAGTGGCCCGCCCCTGCTGCTCATCCCGGGGCTCGGCACCGACCACCACGCCTTCGTCTGGAACATCTCCGACCTGGCCGCGTTCTGGCGCTGCTTGGTGCTCGATCAGCGGGGACTCGGGGCCTCGGATGCGACCCCCGGCCCCTACACCATGGAGCAGCTGGCCACCGATGCGGCCAGGGTCATCGCGTCCCTGGCGCCTGGCGGGGCTGCTGTGTGGGGCGTCTCGATGGGGGGGATGGTGGCCCAGCATCTGGCCGCCCGGCATGGGGAGCGGGTCAACTCGCTCGTCCTGGGCTGTACCGGCCCCGGCGGCCGCCTGGCGGTGCGCGCCAACCCGGAGGACACCCGCCTGCTCCTCGGTGGGGATGCCCGCGACCCCGGCATGGCCTACAGGGTGGCCTGCCAGGTGCTCTACGAGCGGAGCTTTGCCGTGGCCCACCCGGAGGTCATCGAAGACGCGGTGCGGTGGCGCGCGACCCACCCCGTGCGTCCTGGGGTCTTCGCCGCTCAGTGGTCCGCAATTCGCCACCATGACGCGAGCCGACTTCTGGCCCGGATCTCCGCGCCGACTCTGATGCTCCACGGGACCTCTGACCGAGTCATGCCGGCCGGCAATGCCTCGCGCCTGCAGGAGGGGATCGCCGGCTCGGCGGTGGAGTGGCTGCCCGGGCGCGGGCACATGTTCTTCCAGGAGGATCCGGCGACCACTCTGCGTCTCCTGCGCCACCATTTGGATCCCAAGGTGGCGAGCGGGCTTCACTGACTCTCTGGGGCTCACCGCAGAGGGGCGGCGCGGCCGGATACAATCGGAGTTCGCGCTCGATCGGGTGGGGACGCGGCCAATCAAGCAACGGAGGTGAGGTCCACTGTCGGAGGTAAAGCTGCGGGAAGGGGAGTCCTTCGAAAGCGCTCTGCGCCGCTTCAACAAGAAGATCAAGCAGAACGGCATCCTGACCGAGGTCCGACGCCGGGAGTTCTACGAGAAGCCCAGCGTTCGGCGCAAGAAGAAGACCATGGCGGCGCGCAAGCGGCGGGCCAAGCAGGTCTGAGCGCCGAGGTCAGCCCCCGGGTCATTCTGAGCCGTTCCCTGGCTCCCCTGGAGCGGACCGTGGCTCGGTCCGCCGGCCTGGATGGCCTCCTGAAGGGGGCCCTCGAGGACCTAGGGATCTCAGCCGGGCGGGTCAACTGCCGGCTCACCGGCGCAAGGGAGATGACCCGGTTGAACCGCGCCTTCTCGGGCCAGGATTCGAGCACCGACGTGCTGGCCTTTCCTGCCGGCGAGGCGGTTGCTGGCTTTGACTTCGCCTTGCCCCTGGGACCGGTGCCGGAACTGGGGGACATCGTGATCTCGTTTCCCGACGCCTGGGCGAACGCGCCCCAGAGGCCGGTGGAGGAGCTGAGGCTCCTCGCGGTCCATGGTCTGCTTCATCTTCTGGGGCACGACCACCACGAGGCCGGGGAGGCCCGGAGGATGACCATGGAGACCCGGCGGCTGCTCCGTCGGGCGGCCCGCCGCCGGGGGGAGGTCGCCCCCAGGGTGCCAGCACTGGTGCCCGCAGGGCGGTGAACTCGGCTCCGATTGCGCCCCAACTCGGGCCGCTCCTGGTCATCGGACTTGGAAATCCCGGGCCCGCCTACGAGGGCCAGCGTCACAATGTGGGCGCTCGGGCAGTCGAACTGCTGGCGGCGCGCCTCGGGGTTCGGCTCAGGGCCGCCCGGACCCCAGCCTGGACCGGCCGGGGACATTACGCGGGCCGGGAGATCCTCCTCGCCCGCCCCCGCACCTACATGAACGAATCGGGGGTTGCCGGGGCCCGGCTTCTACGGGATCTCGGACTTACCCTGGAGCAGGTGCTGGTGGTGTACGACGATCTGGACCTGGCAGTGGGAAGACTGCGCCTGCGCCGCTCCGGGAGCCCCGGGGGCCACAACGGCATCCGCTCTCTCCAGGCACACTGGCGCTCGCAGGAGTTCGCCCGTCTTCGCGTGGGGATCGGACGCCCCCCTCCCGGCATCGATCCCATTGATTACGTGCTCGGCCACCCCGAGGGGGAGGAGAGAGAGCTTCTGGAGGGTGCCTGTGGGCGCGCCGCCGAAGCCGCCCTCTGGGTGGCTGAGCGGGGGTTGGAGGCGGCGATGACGGAATACAACCGGGGCGCGGGTGGGAACGGTGGCGGCTGACACCGCGACCTCACTTCTGGACCTGCTGGCCAGCGGTGAGTTGGCCACCCGCAGCCGGGAGTTCCTCCAGGGACCACCGGCAGGCGGCCGGATCGGCGGTGTGACCCACCCCGGGGCGGTCCTGACGGCAGCCCTCTGGTTGCGCCTTCTGGGGCGCACCGTGTGCCTCATCGTGGACTCGCCGGAGGAGGCCTTCTCCGAGGCCCGGACCTGGCTGGGTTCTGGCGACGAGGAGGTCTGCCTCTTCCCTGCCCCCGACGTCCTCCCCTTCGATCGGGTGGCCCCGGCGGCTGCGGTTCTGCGCTACCGACTCGGGACTCTGAGGAGAGTCCGGACCGGCCCGCCTCCCCTGGTTGTCACCTCGCTGGAGGCGCTGGCTCGGCCCACCCTGGCCCCCGACTGGGTCGGTTCCTGGCTGGCTGGCCTGGAGGTGGGCAGCCAGATACCGCCCGCGGACTTCGCCCGACTTCTGATGGAGGCCGGCTACCGGAACGAGCCGGTAGCCCTAACTCCCGGTGACTTCTCCCGGCGAGGAGGGATCGTCGACTGCTTTCCCCTCGACAGCCGCCCCTGGCGGGCCGAGTGGGACGGCAACGAGGTCGCCGGTCTCTGGCGGATGGATCCCGAGACCCAGGGGTCTAGGGCCCGCCTCGACCGGGTGCCCCTCATGCCGGCCAGGGAGTTCCCCATGGATTCGGCCGCCCTGGCGCGGGCTGCGGGCCGGCTGCGCTCCACCGACCTCGCGGCGATGCGCGACGACGTCCGCCAGCGCTGGGAGGCGGAGCTGGCCCGACTGGAGGAAGGGGTGCAGCCCGATTCCCTGGACACGCTTGCGCCCCTTCTGGCGGAGCCGGAGAACTCGCTGCTCGCCCACCTGCCCAGGGATGCGGTCTTCATCTCCGATCGCTGGCCGCGTCTGAGCCGCGCCCTGGAGGCTTGGGTCGAGGAGGTCACGGCCATCAAGGAGGCGGAGACAGCGCGGGGCGAATTGCCGGTTGGTCTCCCACTCGCGCTGGTCCCCCTCGAGGATGTCGAGGGTCGGCTGAGGTCCTCCCACTGGGTCGACCTCAGCCGCGAGGCGGTCGACGGGCCGGCCCTGCTGCGCGACGTAGGGATGGGTTCGGCCCCGGCCTTCAACGGCGACCTCGCGGCCTTCGCCGGCTGGGTCAGGGAGTTCACGGCAGGAGGAGGTGCGCTGCTGCAGATCGGGTTGCAGGAGGAGCGCGTTGTGGAGCTGGCGACCGAGCTCCGACTGGCTCCGATCCTGGTACCGGACTTCCGACTCGACTCGACTCCTATCCTCTCCGGGCGGCTGACAGTGGCACCCGGGGATCTGGGGAGTGGCCTGGTGGTTGGCGAGGTCGGGGTTCTCTCCGATGCCGACCTCTTCGGCGCCCAGAAGCGGCGGCCGTCGAATCTGGTCCGGACCGTGCACCGGGCCGAGTCCAGTCACCAGGGACGTCTGCACCATTCCGGTCCCGCCGCCCCTGAGGCCGGGCTCCTTGGGCTCGAGCTCCAGCCCGGCGACGTGGTGGTGCACCGGGACCACGGGGTGGGCCGCTTTCTGGGAATGAGGCTGGTGAGCGACGACGAACGGGAGCGCGAGTACATGCAGCTGGAGTACGCCGAAGGGCACCGGCTGTACGTGCCCGCCGAGCACCTGGACCGGATCCAGAGGTACGTCGGCGGGGTGGGGGTCCGGCCCCAACTCTCCCGCCTGGGAACCGGGGAGTGGGAGCGGACCCGCCGGGGGGTGCGGCGCCGGATAGATCAGATCGCCGAGGAGCTGGTTGAGCTCTATTCGCGCCGCCAGCAGGCCAAGGGGCACGCCTTCGCCCCGGATTCGCGCTGGCAGCAGGAGCTGGAGGCCTCCTTTCCCTACCAGGAGACCCGCGATCAGATGCTGGTCCTCGAGGACATCAAGCGGGACATGGAGGCGGAGCGGCCCATGGACCGCCTGCTCTGCGGCGACGTCGGGTTCGGCAAGACCGAGATCGCCCTGCGAGCTGCCTTCAAAGGGGTCGAGGACGGTTGGCAGGTCGCAGTGCTGGTGCCCACCACCGTCCTCGCCCAGCAGCACTACTTGACCTTCAAGGAGCGCTTGCGAGCCTTCCCCGTGGTCGTGGAGCAGCTCTCCCGTCTGAGGTCGGACGAGGAGGCCGCCGGGGTCCTCTCGGGGCTGGCGGCGGGGACGGTGGACATAGTGATCGGCACTCACCGGCTGCTGCAGCGGGATGTGCGCTTCAAGCGACTGGGCCTGGCCATCCTCGACGAGGAGCAGCGGTTCGGGGTGCTGCAGAAGGAGCGGCTCAAGCAGTTGCGGACGGCAGTGGACGTGCTCTCCCTCTCCGCAACGCCCATCCCCCGCACGCTGCACATGGCCCTGGCGGGCATCCGCGACCTCTCGGTCATCCGCACCCCTCCCGAGGGCCGGCTCCCGATCCGAACCTATGTCACCGCCAAGGAGGAGGGCTTGGTGCAGGACGTGATCCGCCGCGAGCTGGCTCGGCGGGGACAGGTGTACTACGTTCACAACCGGGTCCAGACCATGGTGCGGGAGGTGGAGCTGGTGCGCCGGCTGGTACCGGAGGCCCGGGTGGCAGTGGCCCACGGCCAGATGGAGGAGGGGGAGCTGTCACGGGCCATGGTGACGTTCGCGTCGGGCGAGGTGGACGTCCTCTGCTGCACCACGATCATCGAGAATGGGCTGGACATCCCAAACGCCAACACCCTTGTCGTGGATGATGCCTCCCGTCTGGGGCTGGCCCAGCTCTACCAGCTCCGCGGCCGGGTGGGACGGTCTGGCCAGCGTGCCTACGCCTACTTCCTCTACGATCCCGAGCGCTCCCTCACCGAGCAGGCCGACCAGCGGTTGGATGTGGTCTCAGAGCTCCAGGACTTGGGTGCCGGCCTCACCTTGGCCATCAAGGACCTGGAGATCCGGGGGGCCGGCAACGTGCTGGGGGAGGCCCAGCACGGCGATGTGGCGGCGGTGGGAATTGAGATGTACAACCATCTGCTGCGCCAAGCGGTGCTCGAGGCCCGCGGCGAGGAGATGCCGGAGTCACCCGCCCAGGTGACTGTGAGCTTGCCCCTGCGATCGCTGCTGCCGCACCAGTACATCGGGGATGAGCGATTGAGGTTGCGGACCTACCAGCAGCTGGCGGCGGCCACCGAGCCCGCTTCCCTCGACGAGCTGGCCCGCAATCTGAGGCAGCGATTCGGACCGCGACCCCCGGAGGTCGAGAACCTCCTCGTGGGCCTGCGGGTACGGCTGGCGGCGGCCGCCGCCGGAGCCGCCGCGGTCGAGTCCGGGCCCGGGGAGGTGGTGGTGCGGTTCGACCCCGGGCACGGGCTTGACCTGGGCCGGATGGCCCAGGAGGTCCCGGCGGTGCTGGCCAGTGGGAACCAGCTTCGGCTCCGGATTCAGGCCGCCGGTCCCGAGTGGCCGCAGCTGTTGCTGGTCGTGCTGCGGCGGGTGGCGGACCAGAGGGTCCTCCAGCCCGCGGGCGGTGGGCGGTGAGCCGCGAGGCGGAGGCCTTAGGGCGGCTCTTCGCCCTGATGGCGCGCCTCCGGGGCCCCGGAGGCTGTCCCTGGGATGCGGCCCAGACCCCCATGAGCCTCGTCCCCTATCTCCTGGAGGAGGCCTATGAGCTGGCCGACGCGATCCTGGCTGGGGACGATCAGGCGGTGCGGGAGGAGCTGGGCGACCTCTTGGTGGAGGTCGCGATGCAAACTGCCGTCGCCGCCGAGCGGGGAGCCTACGACCTCACCGAGGTGGCGGATGAGGCCGCCGCCAAGATGGTCTCGCGCCATCCCCACGTGTTCGGCGACCAGGCGGTCGGCGATGAACCCGAGCTGCTGCGCAACTGGGATCGGATGAAGCGGCGGGAGAAGCCCGAGCGCACTTCGGCCCTGGACGGGGTCCCCGGGTCCCTGCCAGCGCTTATGCGCGCCAGTCTGGTCCAGCGGCGGGCTGCCCGGGGCGGCCCCGGCGCGGCCGCCTTGGGCCCCCCACCGGCGACCTTGCCGGCGATGGGGGAGGGTCTGTCGGGCTTTGACCCCGGAGCGCCTGACGCCGAACTCTTGGCGGGCGAGCTGCTCTGGCAGGTGGTCGCCGAGTGCCAGCGCGTCGGCGTGGACCCGGAGACGGCGCTGCGCCGTGCGGTCGACCGACACGCGGACCACTATCGGGCGGCGGAGGGAACCACTCGTCCCTCCCAGGAGGCGCCCGCCCCCGAGGTTACCTGAGCGCCTATACTGCCCCCTTAGCCGCGGGAACTTCCCGCACCACATTCAGCCGAGATCCACCCCACGTCCTTCTTCAAACGAGCTGATGGCAGCGGTCCCCTGTGGGATGCGGTGCGCGAGTTGCGGGTCCGCTGGATCCTCCTGCGCCGGGGACGCTCCTTCACCGCCGGACAGGCACTGCTGGCCGCAGGGCTCCTGGTCTCGGCCGGGATCGCGGTGGCCGCGCTGTCCACTTATCGATCCGACCAGGCGCTGGGCCGCCAGCTGCTGGCCATCCAGGGCCAGGCGAGCCAGCTTCAGACCGAGGTCGCGGCCCAGAACCAGGAGCTGGCGGTGGCGGGGGCCTCGCAATGGCAGGCCGAACTGGCCCGCGCGGATGGCCTCTCGGCCCCGGGCGAGAGCGTTTACGTGATCGAGAGCGCCGCCGCCGCGGCCGGTCCGGGCCCTGCCCAGGCGGGGGTCGAGCGGGCCGCCCAGGTAGTGAGTGAGTTCGCCACGGCGGTACAAGGGCCCCCCTGACCCTGGGATCCCATCCGGGTGTGCCCTACCGGGATGCGCTACCGTTCCAACCTCAGTGCTGAGTGCTCGCATCCTGGGACTGCTGGCGGCCGGCCTGATCATCTCCAGCTGCGGTGCGACGGGTGCTTCCGGTGGCAACTCCAGGGGGGCGCTTAAGGCGGCTCCGGCAATGCCGGCCACCGGGAGTGCCCCGCGCGGATTCCAGGCAGTGGACCTGACCTGGATAAGTGCCGATCAGGGGTGGGCACTGGGGGTTGATCCCGGCTGCAACGGCCAGCGCTGCGCCACCGTCCTCGAGACGACCGACGGCGGAACGCAGTGGGTGACCGTGACCGACCTGCACGCCTGTCTGCTCGAGGCGGCCCCCGTGGGGTGTCCGGCGGGGACGACGCAGGTCAGTTCGATCCGGTTTGCCAATCCGGACGTGGGCTACGCCTTCAGCGCCGACGGAGGCCCGGCCCTGGCCACCGACAACGGTGGCCTGACCTGGTCGCTGGTGCCCGGCCGGGACGTGAGCGCCATCAAGGTGTCGTCTGGAACCGCAGTGCGGGCCAGCTACTCCAAGGGCGGATGCCCTGGTCCCTGCGACTGGTCGATCGACCAAGCCGCGGTGGGCAGCTCCCAGTGGCGGACGATTCTGACCCCTCCCGCGGACGTGAACCATGACCGGGTGGTGCTTCTCCACCAGGGGCCGGAG